>JAHEHJ010000039.1:5138-28086 GCA_024644655.1 Flavobacterium sp. | reverse complement strand
GCTACGAAGCGGATATCTTAGGAGCTACACAAACGGCTCCAACGTACATTGTAGAGTTCTACACGACCCAAGTAGATGCAGAGGCAGGTACGTCAGCTAATGCCTTGACTGGATTGGCTACTTACCAAGTACAAACCGGTACTTATTGGGTACGAGTTACTAATACAGTAACGGGATGTTACAAAACCGATTCGTTTGATGTGGTGATAGAGAAATTGGCTGAGCCAGTAATTACTAGCAGTACAGGAAGTAACATTGCGTGTGTGCGTTGGAATACGACAGCTGTAACCAATGATTTGATATTAGACAGTGGAATCACGGCGCCGAACTATACCTTCAATTGGTATGCCGATGGGGTGTTGATAGCAGGAGAGAGCAACAGCACTTTGGTAGTTCAAAACATTCCATTAACGGCTACCCATGTGGTGTTCACTGTGGAGGCTTTGAGTGTTAATCCACCGTTGTTAGGATGTAAGTCGGTTATCACGGCAGCTTCAACTTTTGATGTGATTAAATCAGGGCCTGCGGACAATATCATTTATACAGTTACTAATGCCTTTGAGTCAAACCAAATCATAACGGTAAGCAATGAAGGATTTGGTATCTATGAGTACAGCATGGATGATGGACCACGACAAACGAGTCCAGTGTTTGAGAATGTAAGCTTGGGCGACCATGTGGTTTACATTTATGATGTGAGAGACCCAGGAGGATATTCTTGTGGCGTGGAATACATACAACACGTATCTACAATAGATTACCCACATTACTTCACACCAAATGGAGATGGGTATCATGATACATGGAATATCAGTGGATTGGTTACCCAACCAACCGCAAAAATTTATATCTTTGACCGGTATGGAAAACTGTTAAAACAAATCAGTTCGACAGGCGAAGGCTGGGATGGTACCTTTAGTGGCCATTTACTCCCTTCGGATGATTACTGGTTTACGGTAGACTTTATAGAAGGTAATCCACCGGTGTATCGACAATTTAAAGCGCACTTTGCGATGAAACGATAAGTAAAAAAAAGCCCCCTGGAAAACAGGGGGCTTTTTTAATATACGATATTCAATATACGATGTACGATATACGATATTTGAAGTACGACTTTATAGTAAATGGAAGAACACTAGAATAGGGTTTATTGAGCAAGTAAGCATGCTATATCCATGCTATATCCATGCTATATCTATCAATATACGAGGGACGATATACGATTTACCGATAGGTGTATTGTGAGTCTATGATTTAGGGAAGTGTATTTGTTTAGGGAGTATCAGAGCTATAACTATGGATTTTTGATGGACTAATTTCATTTCACTCTGGTGTGCTGTGTCTTTGACAAAAAGTTACTTAAAATATATATCTTTGTTTTATGTCAGGAACAGTCTTATGTATTGGAGCCACACTGCTAGATGAATTGTATTTTAGTACAGCGTCTGTGGTGCCACATTCTTCTAATCCGGCTCAAAAAACCAGTAGTGTTGGCGGTGTAGTGCGCAATATAGGAAGTCATTTGGCTTTACTTGATGTGCCTGTATCTTTGTTGACTGCATTAGGACAAGATGGAGATGCCGATTTTATGGTTCAGCAATTAGCTCAAATGGGATTGGATAGTCGTGCTTCGTTGCGCGTAGATGCTCCAACGGGAAAATACATAGCCATTCATGAGCCTGATGGGAATTTGTATGTATCGGTTTGTGATGATGCCTGTACACCACAACTTAGTGCAACCTATTTAGCTACACAATCCGACTATTTAAGCCAATTTGAATGGATTGTTATTGACACTAATTTGGCCACTACAACCATTCAATGGATCATAGATTTTGTCAGAGGCACATCTATAAAATTAATAATAGAGCCCGTTTCTGTTTCTAAGGCGGCCAAATTGCGGCAGTTGAATTTGGATGGGGTTTATTTAATTACTCCCAATGAAGACGAATTGTTCCAAATTACAGGAGTTACAAAGCGTTCAGAAAAAGAAGCTGTTGATTTGTTGTTTGAACGTGGAGTTTCCCATGTTTGGGTTCGCAAAGGATCACAAGGTTCGGTATATTGGAGTGCAACCGCATGTCAACCATTGGAAGCTGCTACCATTGAAATTGTTGATAGCACAGGTGCTGGAGATGCAGCTTTGGCGGGCTGGTTGTATGGTTGTATCCAAGGAGCTACTCCGTTAGAAGCCCTTCAATGGGGGCATAGTTTGGCATTTGAAGTACTCCAACAAAAAGGAGCAGTTTTAGACACATTGAATTGCCAACTCCTCCACCAATTTAAAACACATTATTATGATTAAGAATGATTATTTGATTATACATCCTCAAGTACAACAGGCATTAGACCAGAAAAAACCAATTGTGGCTTTAGAGTCTACTATTATATCCCATGGAATGCCCTGGCCTAAGAATGCAGAAACGGCTAAAATGGTTGAAGAAGTTGTACGACAACATGGGGCGGTACCTGCCACCATTGCCATTAAAGATGGTAAGTGTTATGTAGGTTTATCTTCGGATGATATTGATTTTTTTGCCCAAGCTTCCGGAGTTTGGAAAGTAAGTTTGCGGGATATGCCTTATGTCTTATCTCAAAAAATAGCTGGCGCCACTACCGTTGCGGCTACGATGCGAATTGCAAGTATGGCGGGTATTCGAGTTTTTGCTACTGGAGGTATAGGAGGAGTGCACCGTGGTGCTGAAAACACCATGGATATTTCTGCCGATTTGACTGAAATGGGGCATACGAATGTAGCTATAGTAGCTGCAGGAGTGAAATCCATTTTGGACATCGGATTAACTTTAGAATATTTGGAAACCTTAGGGGTGCCAGTAGTAACTTATGGGCAGGATGAATTTCCTAGTTTTTATTCCTCTAAAAGTGGGTTTAGTTCTCCTTTACGATTGAATACTGCTGAAGCTATTGCCGAATTATTAGAAGCCAAATGGGGGATGGAATTGGAAGGATCGGTATTGATTGCCAATCCTGTACCGGTGGAATTCGAAATGGGGCAAGATGCTATAGAGTCACATATTTTACAAGCATTAGCTGAAGCAACACTACAAGGCGTAAAAGGTAAGGAAGTGACCCCCTTTATTTTGAAATATATAGCCGATCATACCCAAGGAGAAAGTTTGGAAGCTAATATTGCGTTGATTAAAAACAATGCCCAATTAGCCTCATTAGTTGCGGTAGCTTTAGCGCGTTAATTTTGTTTTTCAACTCCGAATATTTCAACCATTTTTTATAGTTATTTTGTAAACTTTTAATTTTTCGAAGTCCCAATCGATAACGTTTTCGGTGCCAAAAAAGACATTTTTTAAAAGTAGTTTTAGGCCTCAATTATTTTATTTATTATTTTTAAAAATAGTACATTAAAAAAATACGCACATTGATTACCCTTCAGCATAAGTTGGGCTCCTTTTTTTGCATACTTTTTGGAATGCAATTGGGGCTTTCACAAATTACAACACCACTTACTTATCAAGAACCGTATCGGTTGCAATATCATTTTTCACCTCCCGCTAATTGGATGAATGACCCTAATGGGTTGGTATATTTTAAAGGCACGTATCATTTATTTTATCAATATTATCCTGACGGAATGGTATGGGGACCTATGCATTGGGGGCATGCTGTGAGTCATGATTTATTGCATTGGGAGCATTTACCCATAGCATTATATCCCGATTCATTAGGTTGGATATTTTCGGGGAGTGCTGTAGTGGATTCACAAAACACAGCTGGATTTGGGAAAGATGCCTTAGTGGCAATTTTCACCTATCACAATGATGCTATATGGAAAGCTGGAAAGAAAAACACAGAAAGTCAAGGAATTGCGTATAGTATAGATGAAGGCAAGACATGGATAAAGTATGCTGATAACCCAGTGTTGAATAATTCGGGTGAGCAAGATTTTAGAGATCCTAAAGTGTTTTGGAATACTACGTTAGCGCAATGGAATATGGTGTTGGCAGCAGGAAATCGAATCAAAATATACCGTTCAGCCGATTTAAAGCATTGGCAATTTGAAAGTGATTTCAAACCAGAAGGTGATGTACCAAAACTTGGTGTATGGGAGTGTCCCGATTTGTTTCCGATGACTGTGCCGTCTGGTGAAGTAAAATGGGTAATGCTAGTGAATCATGGTGATAAAGGTCCTAATGGTGGCTCGGGGACTCGTTATTTTGTCGGTGATTTTGATGGAAAAACATTTCGCGCACATCAAGCGTCACATTGGTTGGATTATGGGACCGATTTTTATGCGGCTGTTACCTATTCCAATGTTCCAGATGGTAAACGAATTTTGTTGGGATGGATGAGTAATTGGCAGTATGCCACTCAAGTACCCACGTCACCTTGGCGTAGTTCGATGACGTTGCCTAGAAACTTAATTTTGGTTGAAGATAAAGGGCAATATGCTTTACATCAGCAAATGATACCTGAGTTGGCTACACTAACTTCACCAGTGCATACATGGGAATCTGTGCGTACACCTTTTGAAACAACAGCTATATTATCTCAAGCTTCCATTCGAATAGAATTAGACGAAGTTGAATCTGATATACAAGTTGAATTATCCAATATGAATGGAGAGGTATATACACTTATTTTATCGAAAGAACAACTAAGCAGTAACCGACAACATTCGGGTGTGGTTGATTTTAATGCGGCCTTTGCTGCAAAGCCACAAATTATGCCTTTAGGTGGTCTTAAAATAAAAGTTATTGAAATGCAATTAGATCAAACATCGATAGAGGTATTGTTGAATGATGGTGCATTGTCGTTGACAAATTTATATTTTCCTAAAACCCCATATACCCAATTGCGTATTTTGAATGCAGCACATCAAAGTATTAAAAAAATAAGTCTCAATACAGTAAAAAGTGTTTGGGATCCTAATCTAAAAAAATCATGAATTCAAGAAAGATAGTATATTGGTCTTTGGTAGTAGCTTTGGCCGGATTTTTATTTGGTTTTGATACCGTTGTAATTTCGGGTGCCGACAAACAGTTACAAGAATTATGGGGGTCCACCGCATTATATCACGGATTAGTAGTGATGTCATCTGCCTTATGGGGAACCGTACTAGGCGCTATTTTTGGATCCTATCCTACCAATCGATGGGGAAGAAAGTACACTTTAATTGGTATAGGAGTTTTGTTTTTTTGTTCGGCAATAGGCAGTTCCTTAGCCAATCATTCGCTGGTATTTGCATTTTTCCGATTTATTGGCGGGTTGGGGATTGGCGCCTCTACTATTGCAGCTCCGGCCTATGTGTCTGAGATAGCTCCAGCAAAAGATAGAGGTAAGCTAGTGGCTTTGTATCAATTTAATATTGTCTTTGGAATCTTAGTTGCTTTTACTTCTAATTATTATTTACAAGATATAGGGGTGAATTCGTGGCGATGGATGTTGGGGGTTCAAGTTTTTCCCGCACTATTATATACTCTATTGGTGTTTGGAATACCTGAGAGTCCAAGATGGGTTTATGATTATTTAAAAGACAAATCACGAGCATTAACATTAATGCTTGAAATCAATCCCGAAATGTTAGCGGGCGATGCCTTATCAGAAATGGAAACAGGGGATTCCACAAATAACGTAGGTGAAAGTATTTTTATGAAAAAATACCGAAAACCCTTGTTGTTGGCCTTTTTCATTGCCTTATTCAATCAATTATCGGGAATTAATGCTTTTTTATATTATGCGCCACGTATTTTTGAATTGGCGGGGATGGAAAAATCCGCTTCTTTTTTAAGCAGTATCGGTATAGGATTAGTGAATTTATTGTTTACTGTAATTGGAATTTCTTTAATTGATAAATATGGTCGAAGAACGTTGATGTATATTGGTTCAGTAGGTTATATTATTTCGTTGGGGTTAGTTACTACTGCTTTCTATTTTGAATGGAAAGGTTTTTTCGTTCCCCTTTTCTTTTTCTTATTTATTGCTTCTCATGCAATAGGTCAGGGAGCTGTGATATGGGTTTTCATATCTGAGTTATTTCCGAACAGGTTGCGTGCCGCGGGACAATCTTTTGGCAGTTCGGTACATTGGGTTTTGGCGGCATTAATACCCTCTTTTATTCCGTATTTATTTGCCCAAATAGGAGCCACAACAGTTTTCTTCATTTTTTGTTTGATGATGGTGTTGCAATTGATTTGGGTTCGTTTAAAAATGCCTGAGACTAAAGGGCAAACATTAGAGTCATTATCAGAACAATTATCAAACGATTCCTTATGACAAAAAAAGTAGTTTGTTTTGGAGAAGTATTATGGGATGTATTACCCACAGGAAAAGTAGCTGGGGGTGCCCCTATGAATGTGTCGATTCGATTGCAATCCTTAGGAATTTCGAGTCAAATTATTTCTCGTGTTGGAAATGATGCATTGGGAAAAGAGTTAGAAACTTTTTTACAAGAGCAACATGTTTCAACGACCTTACTTCAAACGGATCATAATTTGGCCACAGGTGAAGTGTTAGTACATTTAGATGCCAAGGGGAGTGCTACTTACAATATTGTTTATCCTTCAGCATGGGACAAAATTGGACTTACTTCCTATAATAAGCAAGCTGTCAGAGATTGCGATGCATTTGTATATGGCTCATTAGCTTGTAGAGATGAAGTTTCAAGCACGACTTTATTATCTTTATTAGAAGTGGCTCCCTATAAAGTATTTGATGTGAATTTGCGTCCTCCTTTTTATTCGATATCCTATATTAAAGAAATGATGCAGTTGGCAGATTTTATTAAGATGAATGAAGAAGAGTTGTTGGAAATTGCGCAAGCTTTAGGTTCGGCATCAAACATGATTGAATCCAACATTATATTTTTATCCCGAATGACCAATACGGCTACTTTTTGTGTGACACGAGGTAGAGAAGGTGCGATATTGTATCATGAACGACAATTTTATACCCATCCTGGTTTTTTGGTACAAGTAGAAGACACGATAGGTTCAGGAGATGGTTTTTTAGCAGCTTTCCTTTCTCGTTTTTTAACTACTACCAATATATTAGAGGCGGTTCGATTTGCCTGTGCGGTAGGGGCAATGGTGGCGACACATAAAGGTGCAAATCCCATATTGAATTTGGATGAAATTGATGCATTTATGGAGCAAAACAATTCGGGGTACTAATTATTTACTAGATTCCCGTTCAATAATTTGAGTTTCCAATTCCAGAGTTCGCGGTGTAAACTCTTTAAACTCTTTACGGGTATTAATTTCTTCTAAGAGCAGATTGAACGATTGAACACCCATTTCGAAGCTAGGTTGGTCTACGGTACTTAGTTTAGGGGTGATTACTTGCGACATAAACCAGTTGCTGAATCCTATTATTTTTACTTTTTCGGGAACTTGTATGCCTACTTCATTGAAATGCGCTAGGACACCAACGGCAACTAGGTCGGTAATAACAAAAATACCGTCTACATCGGGATGGTCTTTTGCGATTTGTTGGGCGAATTCCTTTCCTTCTTCAAAAGTCACATTTTTGCAGGTATAGACTAATTTAGGGTCAAAGGGAATATTGTTTTTTTCCAATGCTTTTTTGTAGCCCAGAAAACGGTCAATAGCATTTTGGGGATTAACAGGTCCTCTAATGTGTGCTATTTTTTTACAGCCTTTTTGGATAAGATGTTCCACGGCATTGAAGGCTGCTTTTTGATCGTTGATGATTACTTTGGAGCATGGAATAAGTTTAGATATTTTATCGAAGAGTACAAAGGGGACTTCTTTTCGGATAATTTCCTTGATATGTTCGTCGTTATTAGACTCATTGGAAAGTGACATAATGATACCATCTACACGTTTGTTTAGTAGTAGTTCTACTTGTTTGCGTTCCATTTCGATGGATTCATTGGATTGTAGAATAATAACCAAGTATCCATTTTTTTCAGCTTCGTCAATGATACCATTAATAACGTTTGAGAAAAAGTGGTGTACTACCTCGGGTATAATAAGTCCAATAGTTTTTGATTCTTTTGTTCGTAGATTTACCGCAAAGCTATTGGGTTTATAACTCCAAGACTCCGCCAACTCTAAAACTGCCTTTTTCGTCTTAGGACTTACATCAGGATAGTTTTTAAGTGCTTTAGAAACAGTAGTAATAGATATGCCTAATGTTTCGGCGATTTGTTTTAAAGTTATCTCTCTCATAAAACAAATATCATAAAAAAAACTTAAAAACCTATCGAAAACGTTTTCGGTATTTTCGAAAACGTTTTCGTTTTTGATTTCGTAAAACTTTAGGTGTATTCCGTCTATTTTCGAAAAATAAATCAACTAAAATTACTAATCAAACAATTATTTAAAAATGAAAAAAAGTACTTTATTTTTGAAAAAGATGATGTTTTTCGTGGTAGTATTACTAGGGAGCGTTGCTTTTTCTCAAACGGGAAGTTTATCCGGAAAAGTTACCGATGCTAAAGGAGATGTTGTGGCAGGAGCTAATGTTATTGTAGACAAGGCTTCTAAATCGACTTCTACTGATGCAGAAGGAAATTATACACTTACAGGATTGGCTGAAGGTTCGGCTTCTGTTAGTGTTACTTTTATTGGTATGACTTCTCAAAAGAAAACCATCACTATTAGTGGTGCAACAAAATTAGACTTTCAAATGCAAGATGATTCTAAAGCCTTAGAAGAAGTTGTAGTTACGGGAGTTGTAAATCCAAGAGCAAAACTTAAATCTAGTGTGTCTATTACGACTTTGGATGTTAAGCAAGTAGAGCAATCAGCACCAAGATCGACAGCTGAAATTTTCAGAACGATACCAGGTATTCGTTCCGAGTCATCGGGAGGAGAAGGTAATGCTAATATAGCGGTTCGTGGAGTTCCAATTTCATCAGGAGGATCTAAATATTTACAATTACAAGAAGACGGATTACCAGTGCTTTTATATGGAGACATTGCGTTTGCTACTTCGGATATCTTTACTCGTTTTGACCGTAATATTGCTAAGATAGAAGCTATCCGTGGAGGTTCTGCATCTGTTTTATCTTCTAATTCACCGGGTGGTATTATCAACTTTATCAGTAAAACAGGAAAAACGGAAGGCGGAAGTATGGCGACTAGTTTTGGATTGGATTACAATGATTTCAGAACCGATTTAGAATATGGTTCACGTATTGGAGACGGTTTGTATTTTCATGCTGGTGGATTTTACCGTTCAGGAGAAGGCGTAAGAAGTCCTGGTTTTGTGGCTAACAATGGAGGTCAAGTAAAATTCAACCTTACCAAAGAATTTGAAAATGGAAGCGTAACGGTTTATGCCAAATATTTGAATGACAGAGCGGCGGCTTATATGCCAATGCCAATGCAAGTATCTGGAACGAATGCTAGTCCAAATTGGGGAAGTATCAGTGGGTACGATGCAACATCAGGCGCTATGCAATCGGTTTATTTAGATCACAATGTAGGTTTAGGACCTAATGGAGAATTGCGTAGAGCAAAAGTATCGGATGGAATGCATCCAATATCTAAATCTATTGGAGTTAGTGCTAATTTTGAATTAGCTGAAGGTTGGAAAGTAACTGAGAATGGTCGTTTTTCATCTAATAGTGGTTTGTTTATAGCTCCTTTCCCAGCTGAAGTTTCTACTGCAGCTACAATAGCTAATTCATTTGGTGCAGGTTCTACATTAACATTTGCTAATGACGGAACACCATTTAACAATCCGAATGGATTAGTAGCCCGTATTCATATGTTTGACACTCAGTTAAACAATATGGACAACTTCATGAATGATTTACGTATTACTAAAAAGTTTGATAAAGTTGGTGTGACTGCTGGTTTTTTCAAATCGATTCAAAACATTTCTATGTCATGGTTATGGAATTCTTATTTGCAAGAAGTATCGGATACCAATCCACGATTGATCAATGTGTTTGATGCTTCAGGAAATGCACTTTCCCAAAACGGATTGTATGCTTATGGAGTACCTGCATGGGGGAATTGTTGTACACGTAATTATGATACTCAATATAATGTGTCTGCACCATATGCTAATGTGTCTTTTGATGCTAATGATAAATTGTCTTTAGAGGCTGGAGTTCGTTATGACAAAGGACAAGTTAACGGTTCTTTTGCAGGGTCTTCACAAAAAAGTTTTGACATCAACAATGATGGTGTGATTTCGGCACCTGAGTTAAGTGTGTCGGCTGTTAATACAGCTAATACAACTGCAGTTGATTATCAATATCATTATGTTTCATATTCGTTTGGAGCTAATTATTTAATTGATGCACAACAGTCGGTATTTGCACGATACAGTAGAGGTGCATCTGCCAAAGCGGATCGTATTTTGTTTTCGGGATTGAATTATATGGATGGGAACAAAATGAATACTTTGGATTATTTGAATCAAGCGGAAATTGGTTATAAAAGAAAATTTGGTAAAGGGTATGTATATGCTACTTTCTTTAGTTCTAAAACGAATGAGCAAGGAGGGTATGAAGCTACTTCAAATAGCATCATAGACAATGATTATAAATCAATGGGATTGGAATTAGAAACGTCTTATAATGCGACATCTAATTTGAATTTGAGAGGTGGATTTACCTATACTAAAGCTGAAATCACAACAGGAGCAACTAAAGGGAATGACCCTAGAAGACAACCTAAAATGATGTATAACTTCATTCCAACGTATAAATTTTCAAATAATAAAAATGCGTTAGGATTGAGTTTTATTGGACAAACTAAAGCGTATACACAAGACAGCAATCAGTTGGTTATGGATGGCTTTATGATTGTAAACGGATTTGTAGAATTTACGGTTACTAAAGGGTTGTCATTGAATGTAGCAGGAAATAACCTATTCAATACTTTAGCGATAACAGAAGCTGAAGAAGGAAGTATTACTGAAAATACTGTAAACTATGTTAGAGCAAGACCATTGCCAGGAAGATCACTTTCTATGTCATTGTCATATAAATTCTAACTAATTCATTTCATGTTTAATTGAGTAATTCCTATACCAAGTTCATTTGGTATGGGAATTATTTTTAAATTTAGTACTTCACTTACTTCTGATATTTATGAAAACGAAAATTATGGTTTGGGTTGGTTTGTTATGGTGTAGTACCTTTCTATTCGCACAAGAGCCACAAAAGGAGATAGCTCACAAGCAACCTACTACAGTTAAACTAATAGTATATGGAAGTGAGGATTGTCACTATTGTCAAGACACGCAACATTTTTTGAATGAGCATCATATTGCCTTCGTATTTTATGATATAGATAGAGATCCCAAAGCCTTACAAGAGATGTTGGGTAAGTTACGTGAAGCTGGAATAAGTACTTCTAATTTAGGTATACCAGTTATTGATAAACAAGGTTTGATTTTTACTAATTCGGGAGGATTTGAATCATTTTTACATCAATTAGAACACTAAGATGAGTAGAAAAATACCATTGAGTTTTTGGCAAATCATCAATATGAATGTTGGTTTTTTCGGCATTCAATATAGTTTTGGTTTACAACAGAGCGCGGTAAATCCTATATACGATTTTTTAGGAGCTCATCCCGATCAGATTCCTTTATTGAATTTGGCAGGTCCATTAACGGGTTTATTGATACAACCCTTGATAGGGGCGTTGAGCGACAAAACTTGGTCACCCCGAATGGGAGGAAGGCGTAAACCCTATTTCTTAATTGGAGCTTTGGTTTGTAGTGTGGCTTTATTTTTATTTCCATTTAGCAGTTCGTTATGGATGGCAGCCGGTTTATTGTGGATTTTAGACGCAGGGAATAATACCGCCATGGAACCTTATCGTGCTTTTATTGCTGACAAATTGGATGAAGAACAACAACCCATAGGATTTCAGGCTCAAAGTTTTTTTACAGGATTTGGGCAGACGTTAGCCAATTTGTCGTTGTTTTTGTTTCCGTTGGTTTTTATAGGCATGACAGGTAAGTTACCAACATGGGTATTTGCCTCGTTTCTTTTTGGTTCCTTTTGTTCGATAGCCTCCGTTTGGTGGAGTAGCTACACAACTAAAGAGATACCGCCAAGTGCTGCAGAATTAGAAAAAATAAAGACAGAACGTATCAGTGTTATTACTCCATTTGTAGATATTGCAAAGGCTGTTGTAGCTATGCCCAAAGTAATGTGGCAGTTGGCATTAGTTTATTTATTTCAATGGTATGCCTTGTTTTGTTATTGGCAAAATTCATCTAAGAGTATTGCATTATCGGTTTGGAATACCAGTCCAGAGCAAGACATGGCTAAATATGGGGAAGCGGTAAGTTGGACAGGATTGGTAAATGGATGGTACAATATAGTTACCTTTTTATGTGCCTTTTCGTTGGTATATTTTGCTAAGAAGTATTCGCCTAAACAGGTTCATTTCGGGTGTTTGCTATTGGCTGCAATAGGATTCTTGGTATTTCCACACATTCACAACAAGTATCTTTTATTTCCGGCGATTACTGGATTTGGTATTGGTTGGGCCAGTATGATGGGGATTCCTTATTTGATGATTGTAAGCAGTATTCCCAAAGAGCGGTATGGTGTTTATATGGGAATTATCAATATGATGATTGTTATTCCAATGTTTATACAAACGGTAACATTTGGATATATCATGAAGCATTTTTTACACAATGACGCTCGATTGGCAATAAGTTTTGCTGGTGTGTTGTTGTTAATTAGTGCTGTTTTCACGCTTTTTATTTCTGTATCAAAAACACCATCTAATGTATCCTGAATCGTATAATCAAGCAGTTGCCTTGTTGCACCGAGTGTCTACCCCTTATGGGTTTTTAGCTAGTGCGGCTCAAACCACCAATTATCACAGAGTATGGGCTAGGGACGGTGTTATTTGTGGTTTATCGGCCTTAGCATCTGGTGATGCTGTGTTGATTGAGACTTTTGCACACACTTTGGAGACCTTAGCCAACCATCAACATAAGATAGGAACTATTCCGTCGAATGTACTGGTTGGGGACAATCACTCCGAGGTAAGTTATGGCGGATTGGCTGGTAGAGTAGATGCGGTTACTTGGTTTATTATTGGTGTTTGTCAGTATGCCTATCATCAAAATGATTTGGCAATTATAGGTCGGTATCAGACTCAAATTGAAAAAGCAATGTCTTTATTGGATGCTTGGGAATTTAACAATAAAGATTTAGTGTATGTTCCATTATCTGGAAATTGGGCAGATGAATATATTACCGATGGGTATGTGTTGTATGATCAATTGTTGCGAATTTGGGCATTACGGAGTTATAATCATTTTATCCAAAGTGAAGACTTGACTTTAAAAATTCAACGGATAACCCAACAAGTTACTTTGAATTTTTGTGGTGTTGGGAAAGGCGATAAATTTCATGAGCGCGCTTATGAGGCTATGGGTCAATCCTTATATTATCCTTGTTCCTTTTCCCCTTCGGGATATAAAACCCAATATGATGCATTTGCTAATTCATTGGCTATACTATTGGGAATAGGAACGGAAGAACAGCGTGCCACTATAGTTACCTATTCCAAAGCATTGGTAGCGGAATGTACTTTGGGGTTAGTACCTGCTTTTTGGCCTCCTATATTTGAGCAAGATGAGCAATGGAGTTTGTTAAAAAACAATTGCAAATATGAATTTCGAAATTATCCTTATGAGTTTCATAATGGAGGTAGTTGGGCTATGGTGAATGGGTTTTATGGGATGGCTTTACAAGCCCAGTTTGAAACGGATGCGGCCCAGAACATTTTAGAACAAATTCATGAAACCAATGCCCGAGATGGGTATTCATTTTATGAAAACTTTAATACCAAGACTAGTGAGCCTAATGGGGTTGCCTATTGTGCTTGGAGTGCTGCTGCGGGAATTTTGTTGCAACAGTCGTTAACCACTAATTTTAAAATAGTATTTTAAATTGAAGTCAATAGATATATTATGTATAGGAGAAGTGTTGATCGATTTCATTGGACATGAAGTCAATACTTCTATAAATAGAACCAAGGATTACCATAGGTTTTTGGGAGGATCACCCACCAATGTTGCCGTTAATGCTTCTCGTTTGGGATTAAAATCGGCACTTGTTGCTTCATGTGGAGCAGACGGATTAGGGGATTATGTGATGCGAAAGTTGCAATCTAACCATGTCAATATTTCGTATTTGAAACAGTCTGCAGTATTGCCTACATCGGTGATATTTGTTTCTAAATCTACTGAAACCCCTGATTTTATTCCGTATCGACAAGCTGATTGTGAGATAGAAACAGAGCAATTGCCCGATTCTTTTTTAGCTGAAGCGAAGATTTTCCATACTACTTGTTTTGCATTGAGTAAGAATCCGGCGCGACAAACAATCTTGGAGAAAGCTCGAAAAGCAAAAGCGTTGGGATTACAATTGAGTATTGATATTAATTTTTCGGAACGCATTTGGCCCAATCGTGCCGAGGCACTTGCCGTATTAGGAGACTATTTAGCCAATGACCCCTTAGTAAAAGTAAGTGAAGATGATTGTTATCGCTTATTTGAAGGAGAGCAATCGGAGGCTTATATTTTTGACTATTTCCATACTTTGGGTGCACAAACGGTTTGTTTGACACTTGGAAAGAAAGGCGTAGTCGTTTCGTCAAAGACCCAGGGTGTTTATCGTCAAGAGGCACTTCCTTTAGCTGAGATAAAGGATACTACAGGTGCGGGCGATGCTTTTTGGACTGGGTTTTTATATGCACAATTACATCAGAAGTCGTTAGAAGATAGTTTGACTATAGCTCAAAAATTAGCAGTTATAAAACTTCAGAGTGTTGGAAGACTTCCTGATTCCATCAGGATAGAACAATTAGTACCCTAAATTATTTTATTTGGTTTTTTGAATTCAAGAGCTGCACTTTAGTTGCAGCTTTTGTTTTTATAATAATTTACCCGTTAGGAATAAGGCTGAGATAGAAAAGTAAATGATTAGACCGGTAACATCAACTAATGTAGCTACAAAAGGAGCGGAAGCCGTTGCAGGGTCAAGACCAATTCTTCGCAATACAAAAGGGACTAAAGAACCTGTAAGGGTTCCCCAAAGAACAATAGCCACTAGAGAGCATGATACACTGATAGCAATCCATAACCAATATTCGCCATAATTATAAATACCTGTTTTTTGCCAAACCATGATTCGGATGAAACCAATGATCCCTAGAATAGAACCCAATAAAAGACCCGAAAGGATCTCCTTTTTCATTACATACCACCAATCGGATAATTGAAGTTCTTTAAGTGCCATAGCACGAATAATTAAAGAAGCCGCTTGTGATCCAGAGTTTCCTCCACTGGAAATAATTAATGGAATAAACAGCCCTAACACTAAGGCTTTAGACAATTCCATTTCATAATAACCCATGGCTGATGCTGTTAGCATTTCACCTAAGAAAAGGATAATAAGCCACGTTGCTCTTTTTCGAACCAATTCGCCAAGTGTTGTTTTGGTATAGGATAAATCCAGTCCTTCGGTACCCCCGAATTTTTGGATGTCTTCAGTATCCCTTTGTTCGATTACATCTAAGATATCGTCAATGGTTATTCGGCCTACCAATCGGCCTAGTTCGTCCACTACAGGTATGGCTTCCAAGTCGTATTTTTGCATGATACGCGCTACTTCTACATCTTCATCGTCTACTTTTACGAAGTTTAACTTTCGAATATACACTTCGCTGATGTGTGTTTTAGTAGATGTGGTTAGGAGGTCTTTTAAAGACAAGCGTCCTTTTAACCTATTTTCATCATCGACTACATAGATAGAATGTACCCGGGATATGTTAGCCGCTTGGATACGCATTTCTTTGACACAAGTAAGAACATTCCAATTTTCATTGACTTTGACTAACTCTTTGTGCATGATTCCCCCGGCAGTATCTTCATCGTAACGCAACAAATCGACAATGTCCTTTGCGTGCTCTACGTCTTCAAGTTCGGATATAACTTCTTGTTTACGGTCTTTGGATAATTCCGCAATAATATCGGCCGCATCATTCGTTTCTAATTCATCTAATTCTTCGGCAATTTCTTTTGGGGATAATTTACTAAGGATTTTATCCCTTAGGTTTTCGTCTATTTCTAATAAAACTTCGGCAGATTTTTCACTGTCTAAGAGTTTGAAGATATAGGTCGCTTCATCAAAATCTAATTCTTCTAAAATTTCAGCAATATCAGCATGGTGGAAATCATTCAACAAAATCTCTAATTGTTGGTTGTTTTTGTTGAGAATAAGTTCCTCAATTTGAACTAAGAGTTCTTTGCTGATTTTAAACTGCATTGGCTTCTATTTTTAGTGTAAGTTCGATGAACTGTTCAACTGATAATTGTTCGGGACGCAGGTCAAAGATACTATCTTCTTTCAAATTATCGGCTAGGTTGAATGATTTTAAGCTGTTTCTTAATGTTTTTCTGCGTTGTTGAAAGGCCGTTTTTACTACCGAAAAAAACAATTTTTCATTACATGCAATATGGAAGTTTTCTTTGCGTCTTAAGCGAAGTACACCTGATTTTACTTTAGGTGGTGGGTTAAATACATTTTCATTAACAGTAAAAAGGTATTCGGTATCATAAAAGGCTTGCGTTAAGACCGATAAAATCCCATATACTTTGCTTCCTTTTTTAGAGCAAATACGTTCTGCCACTTCCTTTTGAAACATCCCTGAAAATTCGGGAACTTGTTCGCGCATTTCGAGACAACGAAACACGATTTGAGTAGAAATGTTATATGGGAAGTTACCAATAATGGCAAATGGTTTTCCTTCAAACACTTCGTTGAGGTTGTATTTTAAAAAGTCTTTGGATATAATTTTACCGTGTAATTTTGGGTAATGTGCTTCTAGGTAGGCCACCGATTCGGTGTCAATTTCGATTACATACGTTGTGAAGTCTTTTTCTAAAAGGTATTTGGTAAGAACCCCCATACCGGGTCCGATTTCCAAGACGGTGGAATAGGAAGTAAGGCCAAGTGTATCGGCTATGTCTTTGGCGATAGACTCATCTGTTAAAAAATGTTGTCCGAGGTGTTTTTTGGCTTTTACTTTTTCCATGATATTGAACGTTTCTTTTTAGCATGAAACGCGTTGTTGCTTGTTGTAAAGATAATTTCTTTCTGTGGGGTTACTATCGATTAGTGCTCTGAAATTAATTCCAATTCTGTTCGGAATGCTAGCATTTTGTCTCCAAATAGGCGTTGGCCTTCATCTCGTAATCGGGGAGCGTCTTCATCGTAATAGCGTTGGAGTGTTTCTTTGCTGTCGGTAGTGTATTGGATGGCATAGGTAGACCCACCCATTTCCTCTTCAACCAATACTTTTACCATACGGGCAGAATTGAATTTTCCAGTAGCTAAAACCTCTTTAATATGTTTTTCTTGCATCCATTGCATCCATTGGTCGTGAACGCTTTCGTGTATGTTGATGGTAACGTTATAGAGTATCATGTGTTATTGTTGAAAATTTATAATTCAGTTTCCGCTAAAGGAGTTTATAATAAAGTTATAAATTGGTATCCCCTCTGAGTTTTCGGTATTTATTTCTAGCGTCTACATAGTAAATACTGTCTTCGTGATGAAATAGGATATCTTCATAGAGTGGTTTTGCTTTTTCAACATCTTGCAAATTGGTGTTGTATATTTCTGCGGCATAATAGAGTGCCTCATCTATATATATAGATTCTTTGAATAGGTTGATGATGATAGTGTACTGTTCCAACGCTTGAGGAAGATCCCCTAATTTCTCATAGATTTTACCAATACGCAAATGGGTTACTGCTTCAATATCATCTCCTTTGTTTTCTTTTAAGATCGCTAGAAATTGGGTTAAAGCTTCTTGTTTTTTATTTTGGAACAGAAGAAAATCAGCGCGCGCGAATTTTTTAAGTGCCACTTGTGTAGAATCGGACACCGTATTGTCGCTAATCAGTAAGAATAAATCCAGAGCATCATTAGCAATCAACTGCGACGGAGCTGATTTTAGTACTTTTAATTGGTGTGAAGCCCAATCAAAATCACCTTTGAAATAACTAGTTTTGGCTGTTTTTAAGCTGGCTTCTTGCCCAATGTTTTCAGCCCCCATGTCTTCGTTTATTTGGGAATAGAAAATTAGGGCTTGGTTGAATTTTTCTTCATACAATAGAATATCGGCCAATTCCATTTTCAAATCGGCATTTTGGTACCGGTTAAGAGGCAGTTCCATAGCATTTTTAAGAATGCTTTTGGCTTTTTCAGGGTCATTCAATTGAAATGAAGTATAGTGTGCTTGTAATTCTACAAGAGGCAAAGTATAAGGGCTTACGCCATATTGTTTGATGAGACTATCTAATTCTGCTGTGATTAGAGGATAATCTTTTTCAAGCGCATGGTTGATTTTCATTTCTATTAAATAGGAATGCGCTTTAACAATCAAATCGATATCGTTAGTGTTTTGCAGTACAAACGAGAGAATTTCTGTGGCAGAATCTTGGTCATTTTCGGCTATAGCTAATTGGCCTAAGTTGACTATTATGGCAAAAGAGTCCGGGTTTCTTTTGTAAATTGCTTTTTGTTGTATGAAAGCTTTGCCATATTCTTTAAGTTGGATAAAAAACCAACTGAGCATATCATTCCAAAACAAATCTTGTGTTTTTTGGGCTCGAAGGAGAAGCGCTTTTTTTAAGGCATCATTAAACGCAACGTCTACTTGTTCCGTCATAAATCGGTTCAATTGATTTTGGACGATGGGTAAGTTTTGTTGGTTTACAAAGGCTTCATCTAACAGCGTTTCAATCATTAAATCGGTTTGCCCCATTTCCCCATAGAGCACTCCCATTTGAAAGTTGAAGCTCAATTTAGGGTCCTTTTCTAGAGCCGTTTTATAGGACAGCATGGCGTAATCAAAAATAGATTTGCGTTCAAATATGTAAGCTATACCATAGACTTCAGTAGCATTTTTTTTAATTTTATCGACGGCTTGGTCGTAATATTTTTTTGCTTTTTCGGTATTTTTTTGCAGTTGGTAATTGTATCCAATTTCGACTAATAGATTGTTTTGTCTGAATTTGTCTAATCGATCATGTAGTGCTTTATCGGCTTTGTCGAATTGTTGGAGTTGTTGGTAGCATTCAATTACCCTTTGAAAATAATTGGAATTTCCGATTTGATTTTTCAGCAAGTCTTCATAATTAACCAATGCTTTTTCGAATTCACCTCGGTCAAAATAATTATTGGCCAGTTGTTCGTTTTGGGAGAAGCCCAAAGCGAAAACCAAAAGGGAAACGACAAGCAATACTTTCTTCATGATTAGGGGTTAAAATGAACAATGTACTAAAGTAACACTTTTTGTGTCCGTTTAGTACATTGTTTACTAAAGATTAACGTTTAGTTGATGATGTCAAATCCGGTATAAGGGCGTAATACTTCAGGAATTACGATACCTTCAGGGGTTTGATAATTTTCTAAAATACCTGCTAAAACTCTTGGTAATGCCAATGAACTTCCGTTTAAGGTATGTGCCAATTGTGTTTTACCATCTTTCCCTTTGAAACGCAGTTTTAAGCGACTGGCTTGAAAAGTTTCAAAATTAGATACAGATGAAATTTCTAACCAACGGTCTTGAGCGGTTGAGAATACTTCAAAGTCATACGTAAGTGCAGAAGCAAAACTCATATCTCCTCCACATAGGCGAAGGATTCGGAACGGTAATTTTAGTTCACGCATAATGTTTTTCACGTGTTCTACCATGCCATCGAGTGCTTGGTATGAATTATCAGGATGTTCGATTCGAACGATTTCTACTTTGTCAAATTGGTGTAAGCGGTTTAGACCACGAACGTGAGCTCCATAAGAACCTGCTTCACGACGGAAACAAGGTGTATACCCTGTACACATTACCGGCAAGTCATTTTCTTGAAGAATGACGTCACGGAATAGGTTGGTTACTGGAACTTCAGCCGTTGGGATTAGGTATAAATCGTCTAATCCTACGTGGTACATTTGTCCTTCTTTATCGGGAAGTTGTCCCGTTCCATAACCAGACGCTTCATTAACTAAGTGAGGCACTTGGTATTCTTGGTATCCTGCTTCTGTATTTTTGTCTAAGAAGTAAGCGATTAAAGCCCTTTGTAAACGTGCTCCTTTTCCTTTGTAAACTGGAAATCCAGCTCCTGTGATTTTTACCCCCAATTCAAAATCGATGATGTCATATTTTTTAACCAATTCCCAGTGCGGTAAAGCACCTTCATGTAGTATAGGCACATCACCTTCTTGGAATACATTAAGGTTTTCTTCTGGCGTTTTCCCTACGGGTACTATATCAGCCGGAAGATTGGGAAGCAAGTACATTTTTTGTTGCAATTCTTTGGCAAAGGCATCTAGTTTTTCAGACAGTTCTTTGCTTGTTTCTTTGAGTAGACTTGTTTTTTGTTTTAGGATTTCAGCTTTTGCTTTTTCTCCATTTTTCATCATTTCTCCAATAGCGGAGGATAATTTATTGGCTTCTGTCAGCGTATTGTCTAAAGCAACTTGAGTGCTTCTTCTGTTTTCGTCTAATTGGATTACGTCTGCAACGATTTCCTTAGCATCCATGTGCTTTTTGGCTAATGCAGCTACTACTTTTTCTTGGTTTTCTCGGATGTAACTAATTTGTAACATATCAATTTCTTTATAAGGTCGCAAATTTAATGAATTGTTTGATATAAAGTTTCAGTTGACTAAAAACTTGCTTTTTTATAAACAAATTAAAATCAGGGTTATAGCTATATATTTATAATTTTTTTGGCTTACCATTCTTTAGAGAATTATTATATTCGCAAAAATATCTTCCATGTTATGAAAAACACCTACTTGATAGTGTTTATTTTATGTGCCCTATTTGGGTATTCTCAAAGCCAATCGGCGGGAGTTGAGTCTATTGCTATGGCTGAAATGAATGCCGCTTCAAAAGTGGTCAATATACAAGCCAATGCCAATACACAGAATTATAATATTACGTATCAAAAATTAGAATTTACACTGAATCCGAGTGTGAAATTTATTACTGGTAAAATCACAACAACGTATACGGCTTTAGCCAATATGAGTACCTTAACCTTTGATTTTGCCAATCAATTGACGGCAAGTTCTGTCAAAATGGGAACCACTAGTTTGAGTTTTGTAGAAAACACCAATAATGAATTAGTAATCACATTGCCTTCAACTCAAGCTACTGGTACAAGTGCTACAGTAGAAGTTACCTATTCTGGAGTTCCACCAGCCAATGGATTTGATGCTTTTGTACAAACTACACATAATGGAGCACCTGTAATTTGGACACTTTCAGAGCCTTTTGGCGCTAGAGATTGGTGGCCCTGCAAACAAGATTTGAACGATAAAATAGATAGTATTGATGTCTACATCACGGCACCTTCCCAATATATTAGTGTGTCGAATGGAATAGAGACCACAGCTCCTGTTATTTCAGGAAGCAACAAGACTACCCATTTTCATCATGGGTATCCGATACCGGCTTACTTAGTTGCCATAGCGTGTACCAATTATAGTGTATACAATCAAACTGGAGGTACAACTCCCAATGACTATCCCATTATTAACTATATATACCCAGAGGATTTAGCAAGTGTCCAACCCCAATTGGCTGAAACTCCTCCAATTTTAGAATTGTATGAGTCCCTTTTTGAGGTATATCCCTTTCATACTGAAAAATACGGTCATGCTCAATTTGGCTGGGGTGGTGGTATGGAACACACTACAGTATCCTTTATGGTAGGATTTGATCGACAGTTGATTGCCCATGAAATGGCCCATCAATGGTTTGGAGATAAAATCACGTGTGGTACCTGGAAAGATATTTGGCTCAATGAAGGATTTGCTACTTATGTGGCGGCTTTAGTGATTGAAAACTTCGATGGTTTAGATGCTTTTATCATGGAAAAAGCTTATATGATAAATAACATTACATCCAGTACGAATGGAGCAGTGTATTTAACCGATGTACAAGCTACAAATGTGAATCGTGTTTTTGACAGTCGTTTGAGTTATGATAAAGGAGGAATGGTTTTAGAAATGTTGCGTTTCAAAATGGGAGATGCGGCTTTTTTCCAAGCGATAAAAGAATATTTGGCCGATAGTAATTTGGCTTACAAGTATGCGCTGACTAGCGATTTGAAAACCCATTTGGAGTCTGTTTACGGACAAGACTTAACCGAGTTTTTTAATGATTGGATTTACAATCAAGGGTATCCCACCTATACTATTACGGCTCAAAACTGGGGGTCAGGGCAGGCCAAATTTGTAGTAAACCAAACGCAGTCGGATGCATCTGTGAGTTATTTTGAAATGCCTGTGCCCGTTCGCATTCATGGCGCTGGGGGGCAACAAGCCGATTTAGTTTTGAACAACACTGTAAATGGAGAGTCTTTTATAATGCCTGTACCGTTTGCTATTACTAGCGTAGAATTTGATCCTGAACGACATCTTATTGCTAAAAACTCCACGATATCATTAAGTGCTGCAGCATTTGATTGGGATTCAGCTATAGCCGTTTATCCTAATCCGAGTTCAACCTATATTCACATACAGCTTCCAAACAATGTAGAATTAGAGCATGTAGTGCTGTATAATGAATTGGGGCAAAAAGTGCTAGAGCAATCAGCAGTTGACTGTAGTATAGCTGCTTTGGAGACAGGTGTATATGATGTAGCCATTCAGACATCAGTTGGTACATATCATAAAAAATTCATAAAAAAATAACCTTAGGCAAATAAAATATGTGCGGGTAAGGTGAAAACCTTACTTTTGTGCGTTTAAAAGAAATTACATCTATATAATGGAAATTGCAATCAAATTATCTCAATTTTTATTGAGTTTATCAATACTTATTATTTTACACGAATTAGGCCATTTTATTCCGGCTAAATTATTTAAAACCCGCGTAGAGAAATTCTACTTGTTTTTTGACATCAAATATTCTTTGTTAAAAAAGAAAATAGG
>JAHEHJ010000039.1:0-5038 GCA_024644655.1 Flavobacterium sp. | reverse complement strand
GCCGTTGTATTGCGTGATGAGAAACAAGTAACCCTTGCGCTTAAAGTAACCGCAGCGGGCAAGTTAGGGGTTCATTTGGGAGGTATTAGTATGGATTCCTTAGAGAAGTTGGGTTATTACACGATCAGTAAGCAAGAATACGGATTTATCGAGTCTATTCCGGTAGGATTAGAAAAGGGATGGAGTAAGTTGACCGGATATGGAAAACAGTTGAAAGCTATCTTCAATCCGGAAACTGGTGCTTATAAAGGAGTAGGAGGATTTAAAGCCATATTTGATATATTTCCTAATTCATGGAGCTGGGAAGTGTTTTGGGGGATTACAGCTATTTTATCGATAATGTTGGGAGTTATGAATCTTTTACCGATTCCAGCTCTTGATGGTGGTCATGTTATCTTTTTATTGTATGAAATGGTATCGGGTAAAAAGCCTAGCGATTCATTTTTAGAGAAAGCCCAAATGGTTGGTTTTGTATTACTTATTACTTTATTGTTGTTTGCTAATGGGAATGACATTTATAAAGCTATCGTTGGGAAGTAATATTTTTTAAAATTTTATTCGATTTTATTTGCAAAAAATAAATTTCGTCCTATATTTGCAACCGCTTAAAAGATATACATCTTCCTCCTTAGCTCAGTTGGTTAGAGCATCTGACTGTTAATCAGAGGGTCCTTGGTTCGAGCCCAAGAGGGGGAGCAAAATCAGAAATCCAATCTATTTATTTAGGTTGGATTTTTTGTTTTTATACACTTCGCCATATTCTACTAGGGATATTTTCTATACTTCCATTACAAGGTTCTAAGCCTGTAAATCATTATCACTCAAAAAAAGGCTAACAATTTGGTGTGCATCTTTTAAAAAAAGGTGTGCATATATAATTAACATTCAACTTTAATAATCAACTACAATAGAAATGAAGACTACTACTAATAAAATAACATTTGTTCTATCTAAAAACAGAATAAATGCAGCAGGTAAATGCTCTATAAGATGCAGAATAACCTATCTAAAGAAAAGATGTGAATTTGCTACAGGATTATTCATGAATCCAAATCAATGGTATAGCAAGCAACAAATAGCTAAACCTCCTAGTAATGAAAACTCATTTATAAATAACCAACTAAGCCTGATTAAGACAAAAATTAATCAGGCTTTTTTATTGCTACAAATTCAAGGAATAGATTTTGTAGTTGAAGACATCTACAATCAATATAAAGGAAAGCCAATTAAACAAAACATAGGTTTGATTGCCTATTATGAAGAATACCTTCTAAAATATAAAAAACTAATAGGTATTGAAATCAATCAAATTACTTGGAATAAGTTTAGCTACATCTGTAATGATTTAAAAGACTTTATTAAATGGAAATTTAAACAAAATGAAATATTGCTCAAAGATTTAGATTTCTCTTTCATAGTTGAATTTGAATATTATTTGAAGACTGAAAAAACTCAAAAGCAAGTTACTATCAATAAGGCTTTGCAAAGGTTTAAAAAGGTAGTTAAATTGGCTGTAATAGGTAAATTGTTAGAATCGTTTCCTTTTAATGAACACAAACCTAAGAAGGTGATTACCAATGTGGTTTACCTGACCACAGAAGAACTTCAAAATCTGGAAGATTACAAGTTTTCACAACAAAGACTGGAACAAATAAGAGATATGTTTGTCTTCTGCTGTTATACAGGGTTAGCCTTTAATGAAATGTTCAAATTAGAAACAAAGCATATTGTAACTAGTTTTGATGGCAACAAATGGATTAATATCACAAGGGATAAAACCAACAAACTTGTTTCGGTTCCTATGCTTCCAAAAAGTACCGAGATAATGCAGAAATACGTAAATGAGGGTTTGCATATCTTACCTCGAATTAGTAATCAGAAATTCAACTCTTATATAAAAGAGATTGCTGAAATTGTTGGAATTGAAAAGAAGTTAACACATCATATTGCTAGGAAAACTTTTGCTACTACAGTTTTATTATATAATGATGTTTCAATGGAGATAGTGTCAGAGTTATTAGGTCACTCAAAAATGAGCACAACACAAGAGTATTATGGTAAAATCGTTCAAAAGAAAGTTAGCCAAGTAATGATAGAATTATCAAAAAAGCTCTCAGAATAAGTATTAAAATGTAAGAAAAAAACTAGTCAAAAATCCCCATTGTTGGGGATTTTTAATTAATTTTTTAGTGTTTTCTTTATAGAATTAATAATAAAACTTTTTACTTATGAGAGAAAACAAAAAAAATAAACTTTTACTATTTATTTTTATCGGACTATTTATTATCGGAAATACTTTTATTAGTTGTGAAACTGAAAAAAACTTCACTAACGAAATGGGAAAAAATAATTTAGTTTTGAAACGTTGTTCATTAAAAGATTCAAAATTACAATCAAACAAAAAATTAATTCAAGCTTTTGAAAAGTTTAAAGGTTTACAAACAAATATGTTATTAAATACAAGTGTAAACGGTAAATTAATTTATGATGAAAACTCAGGACTTTTTTATGATGATGAGAAAGGTTTTTATGTGTCAAAAGACGGAAAGGAGTCCTATAATTTTCCTGTTTATCAAATCTACAGTGATGAAAAGATTGAAAATATTTCTTTCAGTAAAAATGCTAATGATGAGTATGATATTTATTTAGTAAAGTATGATTATTCAAAAGAAGATTTAAAGAAATACTCAAAAGAAGTATTAGGAGAAAAAGAGATATTATATTTTCCTTTAATTAAAGACGGAATAGTTTATTCTGAACGAGTTATGCTTTGCGTTGATATAGAAACTGTTTCGTATATTGCAGATGGTACTTCTGTAACTATAGATGGAACTGATTACGATGTTTATTGTCCAATAGTAACATTCACTACATTTTGTGAAACTGGTGGAGAAGTTGGCCCTTCATTTGGCAGTGGAGCTGGTGTTGGTGGTGGTAGTGATAGTGGTAGTGGTGGTGATAGTGGAAGTGGAACAGGGGGCGGTGGTCCAGTGGATGGAACTAATCCTTCGACAACAAACCCTCCTTCATCAAGTACTAATGTTATCGAGGTGCCAAAAGAGGATTCCATTTTAACTGCATTAGTTGTTGATGATGAAAATACAACACCTAAAAAATTTCCTTGTATAACACCAGAAAAATTATTAGAAATATTTCCAGGATCATCATTGCAATCAAGAATTAAACTTTCAGTTTATATACAAACAAATGCTTCACTGTTTGGTATTGACAATAATATAAAACTAAGTCATTTTCTAGCTCAAATTAAAGTTGAATCTACTGGATTAACTACAACGGTTGAAGGTTTAAATTACACAACTATAGAAAGATTAAGAAATAATTTTTGGGATTTTAACTTATCAAACCCTAATTCAGTAGACCCCACTCCATATTTGAATAATAAGGAAGGATTGGCTAATTTTGTATATTGTTGCAATAAAAATGGTACAGGAAATGGTGATGTTGCAAGTGGAGATGGTTGGAAATATAGAGGAAGAGGGTATATACAACTTACAGGTAAATATAATTACAATCAGTATCATGATTACTTAATTAGCATTGGAAAAGGTAATTTATATCAATCGCAAGATGATCTTGTTAACGATCCAAATCGAATTTTAAGTGCAATGTGGTTTTTTAAAACAAAAGTGTTAGATAAAATAAATATTGATGAAAACACTAGTGCTGATAAAGTAACTAAAAGGATTAATAAAAATACTGATAAAGATTCATATACTAAAAGAAGAATTTTTTTTGAGAATATTAAAAGTAAAATAAATTGTTAATAAAAATATTATTATGAAATTAAACAAAAAAATCATTATCCCAATTTTATTCTTTTCCACTTTAAGTGTACTTTCTTTTGGGATTATTAAAAAAGTTGTCTTTAAAACTAAAACTGAAATTGTAATTAAAAAATCAAGGGAAATAAAAACAAATGATTTAAAATCTAAAAAAGATATATATGTTAATCCACAAGAAGCTATACTAGGCGTTTGGTTTAGAGAAAATGATTTAACTGATAAACTAGAGTTTACTTCAAATGGACATGAAAAAAGATATTTTGATAATATTTTACAGTATGATGATTTTTATAGTATTTCTAACGAATGCGGAGGAAATTCATCACAAACAGACCTTCTATATTTAATTACAATCGATAGTGAAGATAGTTCAGAAAATTGTGAAACTATAATGAATGGTGTATATGAACCAAATAGTACTACATTAACATTACTTGATGACAATGGAAGATTGGTAATTTATCATAGGCAATAAATCTTATTAAATTTAAAGGTTAGATCTAACATTCATTTTTTATAATTATTAAATTATAACATATTAAATCTCACATCCTTATTTGTAGGATTTTGATGTGGTAAAATAATTAAGGGGGGAAGTAATTTTAATAAAGCTATTTTTGAAGTTTACAGATATAATAATAATGGCACATTAGATACTACCTTTGGAGATAACGGTTTTGTAGATGGATTTCCTGGGATGGGAGAATGTGCTAATACTGTATTAATTCAACCTGATAATAAAATTGTTGTTTGTGGGAGTACAAATAGTAATGACTTTAATCAAGGATGTTTAGCAGCAATTCGTATAGATCCTGGAACATTAGGTATTGATGAGATATCAAATAATAATATTGATGTATATCCAAATCCAACTTCTGGAATAGTTTCATTTGATAACAGTAAATTACTTTTTAATAATGTGACAATATATAACCAACTTGGTCAGGAAGTAATGAAGCCTATTTTGTTATCTCAAAATCCTAATGAGACATTGGATGTAAGTAGTTTTTCAAGTGGTATTTATTTATTAATGTTTAAACGAGATTCAGATATAGTTATCAAAAAAATTATGAAAGAATAAAACAGTTGATTATAATCATTAAAAGACGGGCTTAATAGTTCGTCTTTTTTTATGTTTATACTTTCATTAATCGAATGAATGATGAAATATACTCTTATAAAATGTCTTCTTAGAAACAAATTCATATATTAGATTATTAAGTCTCATATAATTC
>JAHEHJ010000035.1 GCA_024644655.1 Flavobacterium sp. | reverse complement strand
CCTACATCGCACCGCTCAACCACATACCTTTGCTATGTTCCCATCCTGGAGGATTTTGCAGGAGCTGGTCGTGTAGGACTTGCCGGTGCAAATATACAATCTTTTTATTTTTTTGCAAGAATTTAAGAGCATTATAAATATATTTGTGAATGAAAATTTAATTAATCCGAATGAAAAATTATAACCTGTTAATAACCATTTTATTAGCATTTAACTTAATGAGTTGTGGCGATAGACGAAGTGAGATCGAAAGTTATTTTAGCTTTGATGATAGTGCTTTAAAATCAATGTATCAAGCTACAGATAAAGTTGAATTATCGCTGTTAAATACCAAAAACAAATCCGTCGACAGTGTAGTCTACTTTGTGAATGATAAAAGAATAGCTGGAATTAAAAGTACTGGTATGTTCACATTGGATTTGAATGGAAAGAAATTGGGCTACCAAAATGTAAAAGCTACCGTTTATTTTGAAGGTGATACGGTTTCAACAAAGACGCGTATAGAAGTAGCCTCTTCTATTGTTCCTAAATTAATGAAATACACTATAGTAAATACCTATGCTCACGATATCGAAGCCTTTACTGAAGGATTTGAGTTTTACAGAGATACGTTAATGGAAAGTACGGGTACACCAGAAGGATACAAGGGGTATTTCGCTAAAATTGATTATAAAACTGGCAAAGCCTATACTAAAGTAGCGTTAGATCCTCAATATTTTGGTGAAGGCATCACCGTTCTACACGATAAAATTTACCAATTGACTTGGCAAAATCAAACAGGATTCATTTATGATGCGAATACTTTAAAAAAAATGAAAACCTTTACTTTTGATAAAAAGATTGAAGGATGGGGAATGACTAATGATGGCCAATATATATACCAATCAGATGGAACTGAAAAAATATGGACCATGAACCCAGAAACTCTTAAAATGATAGATTTTATTAATGTATATACTAATGACAGTAAAATTAAAAGCATTAACGAGTTGGAATGGGTAAACGGTAAGATTTATGGTAACATTTGGCAAAAAGATGCTATAGCCGTAATCAATCCAAAAACAGGAGCCGTTGAAGGTGTATTGGATTTGACTGCTTTGAAAGCCAACATCAAAAACCCAAAAGCAGATGTTTTAAACGGAATTGCTTATAACAAAAAAACAAATACATTCTTTGTTACTGGTAAAAATTGGGATAAAACCTTTGAAATAAAAATAACTGAATAATTTATTTTGATAACATTCCAACCTTTTATACTATAAGTACATCTTATATAGAAAAGGGATACAATGGCAACTAAAATCAATATTTCAATCCCCACCCCATGTCACGAAAACTGGGATGAGATGACTACAGTAGAACGCGGTAAATTTTGTGGCTCATGCCAAAAAAAAGTGTTCAATTTCACAACTGTTACCGATCGAGAGATTGTAAAAGTTTACGAGCAAAATTCTAATCTGTGTGGTCTTTTTCTACAATCACAACTAAATAGAGAATTGGTTAAAACCAAACCCAAGAAATCTATTGGATTGGCTATTACCACCACTCTATTATCAATTATTAGTTTACGTTCACAAGAAGTCTATGCACAAAAACAAATACCAACAGAGCAAACTGATCACAGAATTATTGGAAAAGTAGCTTTACAAGAACCCCAAAGCATCCTCATATCTGGAACAGTTAGTGATGATTCAGGCCCACTCCCAGGCGCCAATATTACTATTATAGATTCTCAAGGAAACAAAAGCAGTTGCGCTGCAGATTTTAATGGTAATTTTTCTATAGAAGGACACGTAGATGATCGTTTACTATGCCAATATGTTGGATATAAAACTGCAAATTTACAAGTAACAGATAGGAATGCTACTCACATTCAAATGAAACTATCTTCCAGTGTAATGATGGGAGAAGTTGTGGTTGTAAAAAGACGCACACGAATAGGTCGGTTCTTTCACCGACTTGGTACTTGGTTACGAAAATAAAAAAAGCCGAATCTATACGATTCGGCTTTTTTATATAATGGAGAAGTGAAATTATTTTACTTCTTCAAATTCTACATCTTGAGTATTATCCCCTTGATTATCAGCTTGTGGTTGTGCTTCTTGAGCTGCTCCACCTTCGCCTTGTGCTTTATACATTTCTTCTGAAGCATTTTTCCATGCTTCATTGATTTTGTCTAAGGCTGGTTGAATAGTTGCCAAATCTTTGGTATCGTATGCTACTTTTAATTCATCTAAAGCACTTTGAATAGCCGATTTGTTTCCTTCTGATAATTTATCACCAAACTCACCTAATTGTTTTTCGGTTTGGAAAATCATACCATCTGCTTCATTCAATTTATCTGCTTTTTCTTTGGCTTGTCTATCTGATTCCGCATTCATTTCAGCATCTTTTTTCATTCTTTCAATTTCTTCTGGAGTCAATCCTGAAGAAGCTTCAATACGAATATCATGTGATTTTCCAGTTCCTTTATCTGTAGCCGATACTTTGATGATACCGTTAGCATCAATATCAAAAGTTACTTCAATTTGAGGAACTCCTCTTGGTGCTGGTGGAATACCGTCTAAGTGGAAACGACCAATTGTTTTATTATCTGCAGCCATGGTTCTTTCCCCTTGAATCACGTGAATTTCAACACTAGGTTGGTTGTCTGCGGCCGTAGAGAAAACTTGTGATTTTTTAGTTGGAATAGTAGTATTTGACTCAATCAATTTAGTCATCACATTACCCATGGTTTCAATTCCTAATGATAAAGGTGTAACGTCTAATAACAATACATCTTTTACATCTCCTGTTAATACTCCTCCTTGAATAGCAGCTCCAATAGCTACTACTTCATCAGGATTAACTCCTTTTGATGGTTTTTTACCAAAGAATTTTTCTACTTGTTCTTGGATAACTGGTATACGTGTAGAACCTCCAACAAGGATTACTTCGTCAATGTCTGAAGTAGATAATCCGGCATCTTTTAATGCTTTAGCAACAGGCTCCATAGAACGTCTTACTAATGTTTCAGCCAATTGCTCAAATTTAGCACGAGTTAATGTTTTTACTAAGTGTTTTGGTCCACTAGCTGTAGCAGTTACATAAGGCAAGTTGATTTCAGTTTGCGTAGAAGAAGACAATTCAATTTTTGCTTTCTCTGCAGCTTCTTTCAAACGTTGTAATGCCATTGGGTCTTTACGCAAATCAACACCTTCTTCGCTGTTGAAATCGTTTGCCATCCAATCAATAATTACTTGGTCAAAATCATCTCCTCCTAAATGAGTATCCCCATTAGTTGACAATACTTCAAATACACCGTCACCTAATTCTAATACTGAGATATCAAAGGTACCTCCACCTAAATCGTATACTGCAATTTTTTGATCTTTACCAGCTTTGTCCAATCCATAAGCCAATGCCGCAGCTGTAGGCTCATTGATGATACGCATTACTTTTAATCCTGCAATTTCCCCAGCTTCTTTTGTAGCTTGACGTTGTGCATCATTAAAATAAGCAGGTACAGTAATAACCGCTTCTGTTACAGCATAGCCCAAATAGTCTTCTGCTGTTTTTTTCATTTTTTGTAATGTCATTGCTGACAATTCTTGTGGAGTATACAATCTACCGTCGATGTCAACACGTGGTGTGTCATTATCGCCTTTTACCACTTTGTAAGCAACAGTTGATGCTTCTTTAGCACTTTCTGTGTATTTGTTTCCCATAAATCGTTTTACCGATGCAATGGTTTTGGTAGGATTTGTTACCGCTTGTCTTTTAGCTGGATCACCTACTTTAATTTCGCCACCTTCTACAAATGCAATTACAGAGGGTGTAGTTCTTTTTCCTTCTGCGTTAGCAATTACAACAGGTTCTCCACCTTCCATAACAGCCACACAAGAATTGGTTGTACCTAAATCGATACCGATAATTTTTGCCATTTTTATTTTCTCCTTTTAATTTTAAATTTGATTATTCCTCTACGAGTGAATAGTACGTTGTGTTGTACGCTTTCCCAAATGACAACTATTATGCCAAGGGAATATTGAGAATAAATTGTCAGTTTTATTGCGTTTAAATCTGACAAGTTGGCATTTTTATTAACTAGCACAAGACTAGCAATGTCGTTTTTTCATTGGTAACTACTCGGAATTTTTATGTATAGTAGTAATATTTTCTAATTATTAAAGTCCATCTTGTTTTGATAACTCAAGCCTGTTCTATTAAAATATCTATACTAAGGCATATAAATGGTATACCCATAAAGCCTAAACAACAAACTAATTAGTGTTCCGTTGCCTTAGTGAAAAATAATATAAGGTACTATTCACTATAAAGAAAGCATAATAGCCCCATTTAATTTGATGAAAATGGGAAAAGGAATTGTCTAGTGTAATAATATAAGTAAATGTCAAAAGCCCCAATATAATTGTAAGTCTAGAAAGTTTTGATATCCAATGAGTATAAGATGTAAATGAAATCAAAAGTATGGCCAACACTAACAGCACTATAATATCAAACACAAATGAAACTAACATGCCACAATTCGTATACCAATCATCTTGTTTCAAATCTTTACGCAATTCTGTTTTAAAATCAGAAAAGGAATCAAAATCTCGTATTCCATAAACAAAAATACTGGCGATTTCATATCCAGAATAGGCTTCTTCATTTATGATAATTTCCTTGACTTTATCTATGACTGATTTTGGTTTAGCTATTTCTTCTCTTGAAACGTTTTGAAATAGTTGTTTTCCATCACAGGCATCATAAAAAGGAGCTAAAAAAACTAAAAGCCCTACTAATGCTAAACTTCGGAGTATTTGTGTTGTGTTCATGCCATTTGAATTTTAATACTATAACTACAGATACAAAGCACATGCCAAAAAAAATCCCAATCTTCAGATTGGGATTTTACAACTATTAATCGTTCATCGAAATGAGGAACTCTTCATTGTTTCGAGTCTTTTTAAATCGGTCATTGATAAAGTCCATTGCTTCAACGGGATTCATATCGGCTAGATACTTACGCATTATCCACATACGTTGAATGGTTTTTTCATCCAACAATAAATCATCACGTCGTGTACTAGATGAAGTCAAATCAATTGCAGGGAATATACGTTTGTTAGCAATCTTACGATCTAATTGTAATTCCATATTACCCGTTCCTTTGAACTCTTCAAAGATTACTTCATCCATTTTAGATCCAGTCTCAGTTAATGCCGTAGCAATTATACTCAATGAACCTCCGTTTTCTATATTACGAGCTGCTCCAAAGAAACGCTTTGGTTTTTGCAATGCATTAGCATCTACCCCACCCGATAATACTTTACCCGATGCAGGCTGTACCGTATTATATGCGCGCGCCAAACGTGTAATTGAATCTAATAGTATCACTACATCATGTCCACATTCTACCAATCGTTTTGCTTTTTCCAAAACAATATTTGCCACTTTTACATGTCTGTCAGCAGGTTCGTCAAAAGTAGAAGCAATTACTTCTCCTCTCACACTACGTTGCATATCGGTTACCTCTTCTGGACGCTCATCAATCAACAAGACTATTAAATAGACTTCTGGATGATTAGCCGCAATAGAATTGGCAATATCTTTCAATAACATGGTTTTACCTGTTTTAGGTTGCGCCACAATCATACCACGTTGTCCTTTTCCAATAGGAGAAAATAAATCAATAATACGTGTAGATATAGATGCTTGACGACCAGCCAAGTTAAATTTTTCTTCTGGAAATAAGGGAGTCAAATGTTCAAAAGAAACTCGGTCACGAACCACTTGCGGATCATGTCCATTTATTTTTAATACTTTAACTAATGGGAAAAACTTCTCTCCTTCTTTAGGAGGGCGAACTACACCTTTTACAGTATCCCCTGTTTTTAATCCAAACAAACGAATTTGTGAGGTTGATAAATAAATATCATCAGGAGAAGCCAAATAATTGTAATCGGATGAACGCAAGAAACCATAGCCATCAGGCATCATTTCTAATACTCCTTCACTCTCTATGATACCATCAAATTCATAATCGGCATCGCGGAAATTATTTTGCTTTTTGCCCTTGAAATTGGGATTGTTATTTCCATTTTGGTTCCCATTCTGATTTTGATTTGGGTGCTTGTGTTTAGGCTCCCGATTGCCATCAATGGTTGGATTCGGATTAGATGAAACTACTACATCATTTGGAGATGTTTCAACAGTAGCTGAAGGTTTTGATTCGTTATCAATAGGAGTATCTGTTGATTGTTCAGAAGAAACAACAGCAGCATTTCCTTTTTTGGTTTTATCAAATAGGGGTTTTTTAAACTTTGGATTTTTAGGAACAAATGCAGGCTTTTCAACTGTACTATCAATGGTGCTTTCAGAAACTGTAGCAGTAGGAGCTGTTACAGGCTCTTGAGCAAATAAGTTAACTGGTTTTTCCTCTATTGTTCTTTTAGTTTCAGGAAGTATGCGTGCACGCTTCCCTTTGTTCTCAGAAGCTTTTTCTTCGGAGACTTGTGGTTCTTCAACAGTTTGTACTGTATTTTGATGGGCTAAAATTTGAGTTATTAAAGTATCTTTTTTAGCACCTGCTACTTTTATGGTTTTAGCCAACTTGGCAATTTCTTGAAGCTCAGCAAGCTTCATTTCTTTTAGGGCAGAAATATCAAACATGAAATTTGTTTTGATTTAAATTCGAATTTTGGAAAATAGTATAAATGTGTAGATTTTATTCTAAAGAATGTTCCGAAGGATGAAGTACTTACGGATTTGTTATGCAATAATACAAATAATATTTTACCAAGCAATAGTATTTTTTAAAAAGAAACTTTATTTTTGTGCATCAATTTAATGGAACCCATGTTTAGAATTCAAACCTATTATCTTATTGGAAGCATCCTTATAACAGCTGTATTGCCATTCGTGTTTCCATTATGGCACGATGCATCAGGTAAAGCTTTCTATTTTATGATGGACATTTCTTATGCGGTCCTTTTCGGTTTAAGTACAGCATTATCAGTACTAGCCATCTTATTTCACACAAAAAGACAACATCAATTTGTATTAGGCAGATTGAATATGATATTGAATTTAATTTTATTAGGATTATTGGTGTATCGAACGCTAAGCGCATCTGGAGGAACTTCTGCAGTTTCGGAGAAAGGTGTTGGGATGTTCTTACCTATTTTTTCTATCGTACTTTTGGTTTTGGCCAACAAAGCCATAAAAAAGGATGAAGATCTCGTAAAATCTGTGGATCGATTGCGATAAACCTATAAACTTAGTTTTTTAGTGCTGCAAAAAACCCGAACGAAAGTTTGGGTTTTTTATTTATTCCCCAATTCAATAACTTCTAAATTCTGTATTTTATCGCCATCTATCTCAAAACGCAGCATCGTTCTAACTTGATGAAATCCATAGATTCCACAAGCACCCGGATTCATGTGTAGTAATTGATGCGTTTTATCAAATTGAACCTTAAGTATATGTGAATGCCCACAAATAAACAATTTTGGCGGATTGCATTGCATTTCAGATCGTATTGCAGGATTGTATTTTCCTGGATAACCACCTATATGAGTTATCCAAACATCCACATCTTCACATAAAAATCGTTGGTGTAATGGAAATTCCATACGCGCTTTATCATCATCTATATTGCCATATACTGCTCGAAGTGGTTTTGTTTTTTTTAAAGTATCTGTTACTATTAAATTACCTATATCCCCAGCATGCCATACTTCATCAGCTTGAGCAACATATTTCAGGATTGCATCATCAACATGACTGTGTGTATCGGATAATAACAGTATTTTTTTCATAAATAATTCCCTCGAATAGGCAGTAAAGTTACAAACTAAATTTTAGCTATAGGTTATTAAAACTTTCCCCTTTGACTCATCAAAATCTTTGTAACTTTGGAACTTTAAAAAAACGGACTTTTTACCTTGAGATATTTTATTGAATTAGCTTATAAAGGAACCCTGTACCATGGATGGCAATACCAACCGGATGCTAAATCCGTACAAGAAACAGTAAACAAAGCACTCACAGTCTTGTTAAAAACACCTATTGATATTATAGGTGCTGGTCGAACAGATACGGGTGTACATGCCAAAAAAATGTATGCACACTTTGATGTTGAAATTGAAATTGACCAAAAAAAATTGGTGCACAAACTTAATTCATACTTACCAAAGGACATCGTCATATTTAACGTAATTCCTGTACATGAAGATGCACATGCCCGTTTTGATGCCACAAAACGGACTTATGAATACCATATACATACCTTTAAAGATGCTTTTGAAAATGAGGGTAGTTGGCTTTATCAATTACCTCTTGATCTTGACAAAATGAATGAAGCATGTCAAATCCTTTTTCAGCACAATGATTTTGAATGTTTTTCAAAAACCAATAGCGATGTTCGAACTTTTAATTGTGTTATTTTTGAAGCCTATTGGAAACAGTTGGATAACCACATAGTTTTTACTATTGCAGCCGATCGTTTTTTGAGAAATATGGTTCGGGCTATAGTAGGCACTATGATAAATATTGGTTTAGGCAAAATCAATTTAGCCGACTTTGAAAAAATAATTGCAAGTAAAGACCGTGGTCAGGCAGGATTTTCTGCCCCAGCACACGGATTATATTTAACCCAAATTCATTACGAATACCTCCAATAATATGAAAGCTAAAGCATTTGACACCTCCTTATTTAAAAGGATATTGAAATACACCAAACCCTACCAAGGGCGTTTCAATGGGGTCATCCTATTTGCTATATCACTTTCTGTTTTTGCTGCTCTCCGACCTTATTTACTCAAACAAACAGTAGATGCCTATATCAAACCAAAAGATGAACATGGCTTGTTATTTTATGTTTGTATCATGGGAATTGTACTTCTTTCTGAAGTGGTATCTCAATTTTATTTTGTGTATTGGGCAAATTGGCTCGGTCAAGACATCATTAAAGATATTCGAACCAAACTATTCGAGCACTTTTTGCAATTCAAAATGCGCTATTTTGACACTGCTCCTGTAGGCCAATTGGTAACTCGATCAGTATCGGATATCGAACAAATTGCTCGAATTTTTAGTCAAGGTCTCTTTATGATTATTAGTGATATGCTGAAAATGATAGTCGTATTGCTCTTTATGTTTTATATGAACTGGCGTCTTACTTGGATTGTGGTTTTAGCCATGCCAATTTTGGTTTTCATTACACGAGTCTTCCAGCGCAAAATGCAAGTAGCTTTTGAGGAAGTTCGCAATCAGGTGTCCAATCTCAATACCTTCATTCAAGAACGTGTTACTGGCATGAAAATAGTTCAACTCTTTAATCGAGAAGTCATCGAATTTGAAAAGTTTAAAGAAATAAACGCTAAACACAATAAAGCTTGGATTAAAACCATCCTCTATAACTCAATATTTTTTCCAATTGCTGAAATAATTTCCTCACTAACCCTTGGATTGGTTGTTCTTTATGGGGGCTACCAAATACTAGATGGAAATAAATTTACCACTTTTGGCGATTTGTTTTCCTATACAATGTTTATCAGCTTATTATTCAATCCACTGCGTCAAATCGCGGATAAATTTAACGAAATGCAAATGGGAATGATTGCCGCAAATCGTGTTTTTGATATATTAGACAGTTCTAAAGATGTACAACTTCAAGGAACTCAAATTGCGCATCATTTCAAAGGTAAAATTCAATTTGACAAAGTACACTTTAGCTACAATGAACCTGAAGAAATTATAAAAGGAATCAACCTTACTGTAAATGAAGGAGAAACCATTGCTATTGTAGGTGCTACTGGTGCGGGGAAAACCACAATAATAAATTTGCTAAATCGCTTCTATGAAATCAATTCAGGTTCCATTTATATAGACGACCAAAACATAGATCTCTTTCAACTTGAAAGTTTACGCAAACAAATAGCAATCGTACTTCAAGACGTATTCCTTTTTGCAGATAGCATTTACCACAATATTACCCTTAATAATCCATCTATTTCTAGAGAAGAAGTGGAACGTGCAGCGCAAAAAATTGGGGTTCACGAATTTATACTTAGCCTGCCTGGGGGGTACGATTATGATGTAAAAGAACGCGGTGTAATGCTCTCCTCTGGTCAACGTCAACTTATTGCATTTTTACGCGCTTATGTTAGCAATCCAAGTATTTTAATTTTAGATGAAGCTACATCATCTATTGATACCCATAGTGAAGAGTTAATCCAAAAAGCTACAGAAACGATTACCAAAGGACGCACTTCAATCATTATTGCCCATCGCTTAGCCACTGTAGTAAAAGCCGATAAAATTATAGTCATGGATAAAGGGCTAATTGTCGAAGAAGGTACACACAAAGAATTAATTTCGAAACCGGAAGGCTATTATAAAAACTTATACAATTCCCAATTTGTATCAATTCAAGACTAATTTATAAAGGATTTTAGCCTTATTAATAATATCTTTTTTATACTTGTCACTACCATAGCATTACTGCATATCTGAATTGTAGGATAATCAAAACGAAGCTCTCAAAAACTGAATAATAAATCCTTATATAATTTGAAATTTAATCCTTAAATTCGCAATCTCAAATAATCTCAGAAAAATGAAATACGATATTATAGTTTTAGGAAGTGGACCGGGTGGTTATGTAACTGCAATCCGTGCCTCACAATTAGGCTTTAAAGTAGCCGTAATCGAAAAAGAAAACCTTGGCGGTATTTGCCTAAATTGGGGATGTATTCCAACCAAAGCATTACTGAAATCAGCTCAGGTTTTTGATTACCTAAAACATGCCTCTGACTACGGGTTAACTGTTAAAGAATTTGACAAAGATTTCAATGCCGTTATAGCGCGCTCAAGAAGTGTTGCAGACGGGATGAGTAAAGGAGTTCAATTCTTGATGAAGAAAAACAAAATAGATGTTATTGATGGTTTTGGTAAAGTAAAACCAGGTAAAAAAGTAGATGTTACGGCAGCCGATGGTAAAGTAACCGAATACAGCGCCGATAATATTATCATCGCAACAGGAGCTCGTTCACGTGAATTACCTAACTTACCTCAAGATGGTGTCAAAGTTATTGGATATCGTCAAGCTATGACGTTACCGACACAGCCAAAGAAAATGATTGTAGTAGGTTCTGGTGCAATTGGAGTTGAATTTGCTCATTTTTATAACGCAATGGGTACTGAAGTTACAATTGTAGAATTCATGCCTAATATCGTTCCGGTGGAAGATGAAGACATCTCAAAACAAATGGAACGTTCCATGAAAAAAGCAGGCGTAACTATTATGACCAATGCTTCTGTAGAACGTATTGATACTACAGGTGCTGGTGTGAAAGCCTACGTAAAAACTGCAAAAGGAGAAGAAATACTTGAAGCTGATATTTTATTATCTGCAGTGGGTATAAAAACTAATATCGAAAACATAGGTCTTGAAGAAACTGGAATAGCTACTGATAGAGATAAAATATTAGTTAACGATTATTATCAAACTAATGTACCTGGATATTACGCTATAGGAGATGTTACTCCAGGTCAAGCTTTAGCTCACGTAGCTTCTGCAGAAGGAATATTGTGTGTAGAAAAAATTGCTGGACTACATGTTGAACAGCTTGATTATGGAAATATCCCTGGTTGTACTTATGCTACTCCTGAAATAGCTTCGGTTGGGTTGACTGAAAAAGCAGCCAAAGAAAAAGGGTATGAATTAAAAATCGGCAAATTCCCTTTTACTGCTTCAGGAAAAGCAAAAGCAGCAGGTACTCCTGATGGTTTTGTAAAAGTAATTTTTGATGCAAAATACGGCGAATGGTTAGGTTGTCACATGATTGGTGCAGGAGTTACGGATATGATAGCTGAAGCTGTCGTTGCACGTAAACTAGAAACTACTGGTCACGAAATATTAAAAGCAGTTCACCCTCACCCTACAATGAGTGAAGCTGTTATGGAAGCCGTTGCAGATGCCTACGGAGAAGTGATACACTTATAATATTACGTTAATTATATTCAAAAAAAAACCATCCAGTATTTGGATGGTTTTTTTATTTTGAAAATGTAGTAATTACATCTTTGCTTTCAAAGCTTTGTATTGTGCCGTCATTTCTAACGCATTATACACACTTAACAAGGTTTTCTTTGCTGCATCATTATCAGGTTGTATTTGAACCGCTTTTTCTAAATAAGGCAAGATAGCTTTGAAATTCTTTTCACGCTCTCCTTTTAAAACCTCATAACGTTTATTGTCTTTTTCAGAAGTACCTAATTTGTTGATTTCAGTTACCCATTTTTCATCACTTCTTAATTTCAACTCAGCCAAATTTAAATTGGCATTGAAGTAATTTGGGTCAATTTCTAATGCTCTTCTATAATACTTTTCAGCTTCATCCAATTTTCCACCTTCAGCACTGATTACACCCAAATTGAAAATCAAATCAATATTTGTTGGGTTTTTATCTAATGCTTCATTAACCAATTTAGTGTAGGTAGTATAGTCTTTTAATCGCAAATACAAATCCAACTCGGTTAAGATTAAAGTATTGTCTTCTGGACTGGCTTTACGAGCATCTTGAACGGCTGTTTTAGCTTCTTCAATTTTACCTTGTTGTACTAATATTAAAGCTATATTCTTGTATATCTCACCTTTTTTGGATTCCAATTTTTCATCTCTTGGCTTCTCGTGAGTACCAGATTTAATCAATATGGTACGCTCTGCAGCGGATGGAAAAGTTTCTTCTTTTTGAGTTGTTTTATTTACTGCCCAAAACACAGTACCTTCTCCAGTATAATTGATTGCTTTCAATTCATTGTAATAAACTAATGCTTTGTCATAATCGGATCCATTAACCGCATAACTTGCTGCATAAAATAATTTGTCGGTATCTTTTTTGTCTAATTGATACACCGCATACAAAACATCTCCTGCTTCTTTATACTTCTTTGCATTACCCATAGCTATAGCTACATTCACTACATCAGGTTTAAATGAAGTAATGGTTTCGTTAATGTCATCGGTATAAATCTTTTTTCCCGTTTTTTTCTCATAATCCAAAGTAGCATTCAACCCGCTAGCTAAATCTAAAATAGCTTTTGGAGAATAGGCTGCCGCTATCTGAACTGGAGTTACTGCAGGACCATAAGAAGCAATTTGAACTATAGGAAACATACATTTGTAAAATGTAGTATATACTTTGTCTCCTTCTTCAGTAGCTAAACTTTCTAACTTAGTTAGATTAGCACGGTATTCTGCTACATCATCCGCTGAAGGAACATCTCTAGCATAGATTTTCTTCAACGCTTTTAACTCATCCTTTTGAGCAAAAGATGAAACAGAAACTAGCAGGGCCGAAGCCCATACAATGTGTTTAATTTTCATGTGGTATTGTATTTAATATATTATTCTTGTACTTCTGTTGCATCATCAGCAGTTCCTTCTTCACCTTCTATTCCATCCTCTAGGATTTCTCCATCTACTTCTTCTGCTTCATCTTCTTTCATTACTTTAGTAACAGCCGCAATCGAATCATTACCTTTAATATTAATCAAACGAACTCCTTGCGTAGCTCTTCCCATCACACGCAAGTCAGATACTTCCATACGAATAGTTAATCCCGATTTATTGATAATCATTAAATCATCGGCATCTGTTACATTGTTAATTGAAATCAAAGCTCCTGTTTTCTCAGTGATGTTAAGAGTTTTTACTCCTTTACCTCCTCTATTGGTAATACGGTATACATCTTCTCCATCATCGTCAACCAATTTAGTACGTTTACCATAACCGTTTTCTGTTACAACTAATAATTGGGTGTCATTGATATTTTCTTTATCCACTGATACCATACCAATTACTTCATCTTTATCATCCGCTAAAGTAATTCCACGAACTCCTGAAGCTGTTCTTCCCATTGGACGCGTTTTCTCTTCTTCAAAACGAACCAATTTACCTGATTTAACAGCAATCAACACTTGGCTTTCACCATTGGTTAATTTGGCTTCCATTAATTCATCATCTTCACGAATCGTAATCGCATTAATACCATTTTGACGTGGACGTGAATATTGCTCCAATGGCGTTTTCTTCACTTGTCCTTGCTTAGTAGCCATGATCACATACTTGCTATTGATGTATTCTTCATCTTTCAAGTCTTGTGTACAAATAAATGCTTTTACTTTATCATCACTCTCAATATTAATCAAGTTTTGAATAGCTCTACCTTTACTGGTTTTACTACCTTCTGGAATTTCGTATACACGCATCCAGAAACATTTCCCTTTTTGTGTAAAGAACAATAAATATTGGTGGTTAGTAGCCACAAACAAATGCTCTAAGAAATCTTGATCTCTGGTTCCAGCACTTTTCTGTCCAACCCCTCCTCTATTCTGAGTTTTATATTCCGACAAATTAGTACGTTTAATATAACCGGCATGCGAAATGGTAATCACCACATTCTCATCAGCAATCAAATCTTCAATACTTACATCGCCACCAGAATATTCAATTACAGAGCGACGAGCATCTCCATATTTATCTCGAATTTCAATTAATTCCGTTTTAATCAATTCCATACGCAACTCTTTGCTAGCCAATAAGTCTTTCAAATGTTGGATTAATTTCATGATTTCTTCGTACTCGGCTCTTAACTTGTCTTGTTCTAGACCTGTTAATTGACGTAAACGCATTTCTACAATAGCACGAGCTTGAATTTCGGATAAATTAAATCGCTCAATCAATTTAGCACGAGCTTCATCTCCATCTTTCGAAGAACGAATCAATGCAATTACTTCATCAATGTTGTCCGATGCAATAATTAAACCTTCTAATATGTGGGCACGCTCTTCTGCTTTACGCAATTCATATTGAGTTCTTCGAATCACCACATCATGACGGTGCTCCACAAAATAATGAATCAATTCCTTAACATTCAACATTTGTGGTCTACCATTCACTAACGCAATATTATTAACGCTAAAGGATGATTGCAACTGAGTATATTTATATAAGGTATTCAATACAACGTTTGGAACGGCATCACGTTTCAATTCATATACAATACGCATTCCATTACGATCCGATTCATCACGAATGTTTGATATACCTTCTATTCTTTTTTCATTAATCAAATCGGCAGTTTTCTTAATCATATCTGCCTTGTTCACTTGGTACGGAATCTCAGAAACAATAATTGCTTCTCTTCCATTTGACTCTTCAAAACTTATTTTGGCACGAATCACAATACGACCACGCCCTGTCTTGAATGCCTCACGAACACCTTCGTATCCATAAATCACCCCTCCCGTTGGGAAATCAGGTGCCTTAATGTGATTGATTAATTCGTCAATCTCAATATCATTGTTATCAATATAAGCTAAAGTTCCATCTATGACTTCTGTTAAATTGTGAGGAGCCATATTGGTTGCCATACCTACCGCAATACCCGATGCTCCATTTATCAATAAATTAGGCACACGTGTTGGCATCACTTTAGGCTCATATAACGTATCGTCAAAGTTCAATTGAAAATCTACTGTTTCTTTGTCAATATCCGCCATGATGTCCTCTGACATCTTTTTCATTCTAGCCTCAGTATAACGCATCGCTGCAGGACTATCGCCATCTACAGACCCAAAGTTACCTTGGCCATCTATTAATAAATAACGTAAACTCCACTCTTGAGCCATACGAACCATCGCATCATAAACCGATGTATCTCCGTGTGGGTGATATTTACCCAAAACTTCCCCAACAATTCTTGCGGATTTTTTATGTGCTTTATTTGAAAATACACCTAAATCATACATTCCATATAACACTCTTCGGTGTACTGGTTTTAAACCATCACGCACATCGGGCAGCGCTCTTGAGACAATAACCGACATCGAATAATCGATGTAAGCTGATTTCATTTCATCTTCGATGTTAATAGGAATTAACTTTTCTCCGTCTGACATATAATATAAATTAGTAATAAAAAATTAGTTCAATTTCAAAACGTGCTAATATAGTTTATTTAGGGAAATTAAAACCTCTTTTCAGGGACAAATTTCAATGATTTATTAACAAATTAGGGCTTTTTTTTAGTTAATAAAATAGCTGATGAAGTACTTTTATTATTGGCTTTTTTTTTGTCAATTAGCTGACAACACTTTGAGAAGGAATGATATTTGCTATACTCATTCTATATCAGTAAATTTACATTACAAATCACATACATTTATGGATGATAATTTTTCCCCAAGAGTCAAAGATGTAATCACTTACAGTAAAGAAGAGGCCCTAAGACTTGGTCATGACTTTATTGGTACAGAACACTTAATGCTTGGTATTTTAAGAGACGGGAACGGTAAGGCTATCGCCATACTGAACAACTTATCTATCGATTTGGACCATTTAAGAAAAAAAGTGGAAGTCCTAAGTCCCGCCAATCCTAATGTCGAAATCAGCAATGATAAAAAAAACCTGCATCTTACCCGACAAGCAGAACGTGCTCTTAAAACTACTTTTTTGGAGGCCAAAGTATTTCAAGCTACTTCCATTAGTACGGCTCATCTTCTCTTGTGCATCCTGCGAAACGAAAACGATCCCACAACCAAACTACTGCATAGACTCAAAATAGACTATAACGTAGTTAAAGAACAATATTTAAATATGACACCAAACGAAGAAGATTTCATTGACAATCTGCCGAAAAACGAATCGTTTAACGACGATTCAGGTCAAGATGACAGTATGAAAGAAGCCAGTTTCAATACGCCGGCTAATAAAACCAATAAGAAATCGAAAACTCCCGTTTTGGATAACTTTGGACGTGACCTAACCGAACTAGCTGAAGAAGGCAAACTCGACCCTGTAGTGGGACGTGAAAAAGAAATAGAACGGGTTTCTCAAATACTAAGCCGTAGAAAGAAAAACAATCCTCTTTTAATTGGTGAGCCTGGCGTAGGTAAATCAGCTATTGCTGAAGGTCTTGCTTTACGTATCATTCAAAAGAAGGTGTCACGTATATTGTTTAACAAACGTGTTGTAACCCTTGACCTTGCTTCTTTAGTAGCCGGTACCAAGTATCGCGGTCAATTTGAAGAGCGAATGAAAGCCGTTATGAACGAATTGGAGAAAAATGACGACATCATTCTTTTTATTGATGAAATCCACACTATCGTTGGTGCTGGTGGCGCCACAGGTTCGTTAGATGCCTCTAACATGTTCAAACCAGCCCTAGCACGTGGCGAAATACAATGTATTGGTGCTACAACATTGGATGAATACCGTCAGTATATCGAAAAAGATGGTGCTCTTGAACGTCGTTTCCAAAAAGTAATCGTGGAACCTACAACGGTTGAAGAAACCATTACCATTCTAAACAACATCAAAAACAAATACGAAGACCATCACAATGTTATCTACACAGATGAGGCGATTGAAGCTTGTGTGAAGTTAACCAACCGGTATATGTCGGAACGATTCCTTCCAGACAAAGCTATTGATGCTCTTGACGAAGCAGGGTCTCGTGTGCACATTACGAATATCGATGTACCAAAGCAAATACTAGAATTAGAACGCCAATTGGAAGACATACGCGAATTGAAAAATTCTGTCGTGAAAAAACAAAAATACGAAGAGGCTGCCAAATTACGCGATGATGAAAAACGTTTAGAAAAGGATCTTAGTATTGCTCAAGAACAATGGGAAGAAGATGCCAAAAGCAATCGAATCCGTGTAACCGAAGATAACGTAGCTGATGTAGTGTCTATGATGACTGGAATCCCAGTAAATCGTATTGCACAAACTGAAAGCAACAAATTAGCTCACTTACCCGAGTTAATTAGTGGTAAAGTTATTGGACAAGATGAAGCCGTACTTAAAATTGCGCGCTCTATCCAACGCAATCGTGCCGGTCTTAAAGACCCTAATCGTCCTATCGGTTCTTTCATATTTTTAGGCTCTACAGGAGTTGGTAAAACGCAATTGGCCAAAGTATTAGCCAAAGAGTTATTTGACTCTGAAGATGCGCTTATCCGTATCGATATGAGTGAATATATGGAGAAATTTGCCATTTCAAGATTGGTTGGTGCACCTCCCGGATATGTAGGCTACGAAGAAGGAGGCCAACTTACCGAAAAGGTTCGAAGAAAACCATATTGTGTTGTCTTATTAGACGAAATTGAAAAAGCACATCCTGATGTGTTTAATATGATGCTTCAAGTTTTGGATGATGGATACCTAACCGATAGTTTGGGGCGTAAAATTGATTTTAAAAACACGATTATCATCATGACTTCCAATGTGGGAGCACGCCAATTAAAAGACTTCGGACAAGGTGTAGGTTTTGGTACTGCAGCCAAAGTAGCTCAGGCTGATGACCACTCTAAAAGTGTTATCGAAAATGCCTTAAAGAAAACTTTTGCACCCGAATTCCTAAACCGTATCGATGATGTTATCGTTTTCAATTCTTTGGAAAAACACGACATCGATAAAATCATTGAAATCGAATTGAAAAAACTGTACCTCAGAGTTGAAGAATTAGGCTATAAACTAAACCTTTCTGATGCTGCAAAAGCCTTCATTGCTGAAAAAGGTTTTGACAAACAATTTGGAGCCCGCCCACTAAAAAGAGCCATCCAAAAATATGTAGAAGATACGCTTGCTGAAGAAATTATCACTTCTAAAATTACATCGGGAGATGAGATTTACATGGATATAGAAGAAGGTGCAAGTGAACTAAACGTGAAAATTCAAAAACAAGAAAAACCAACAAGTTAATACACACAATAACTAATAGTAAAACCATTAAGAGTATAAGTTCATGAAGTGTCCACACTAAATGCCACTTACTTTCTTAATGGTTTACTTTTATAAAATAGGCATAGCAGTATTAATCAATCCTAAAATTCACTACTCTTGCCGTGTAATTGAAAATCGTAAATTAAGATGCCAATAAACAAAATCATCCTAGGTTCTGAAGAATGGTGCTCATTTCCTGAATTGGGAATACCTGCCATCAAAGCACGTGTCGATTCTGGTGCCAAAACTTCGGCGCTACATGCCATCAATATTGCCCCTTTTCTTAAGGAAAATGATAGTTGGGTAAAGTTTGACATCAACCCCATTCAAAACAACCTTAAAACCGTTATCCACTGTGAAGCACGGTTAATTGATAAACGAATCGTAAAGAGCTCTAGTGGTTTTAGAGAGCAACGGTATGTTATCCAAACTAATATCAATGTGGGTGCAGATACTTGGCCTATCGAAATGACCTTGACCAATCGAGATTCAATGGGATTCCGAATGCTCCTTGGCCGAGAAGCCATGAGTGGTAGAATCTTAGTAGATCCAGAACAAAAATATTTATTAGGCCAAACATCTATTGAAAGTTTAAAAGATTTATATGTCAATTCGGTACCTAGCAAAACAGGACTTCGTATTGGGGTTCTTGCAAGTAATCCCGAATTGTACAGCAACAAACGCATCATGGAGGCAGGCGAAATGCGAGGGCACGAAATGCATTTCTTGAACATCAAGGAATGTTATATGAAACTCGATGCCGATAAACCTGAAATTCATTACCGCGGGGGAAAAATATTGGATAATTTTGACGCCATCATTCCTAGAATTAGACCCAGTATTACATTTTATGGTTGTGCTTTAACGAGACAATTCCAAGCGATGAAAGTGTATTGTTTAAATTCAGCTGCTGCCATAACCCAATCAAGAGATAAGTTATTTTCCTTGCAATTATTACTCCGAAATGGTGTAGATATCCCCACCACAGGTTTTGCCAATTCACCTCTGGATACCGACGATTTGATTAAAATGGTAGGTGGTCCTCCTTTAATTGTAAAACTTTTAGAAGGAACTCAAGGAAAAGGTGTTGTATTGGCAGAAACCAAAAAAGCAGCAGAATCGGTAATCAATGCATTCAAAAGTTTGAATGCCAATATCCTAGTCCAAGAATTCATCAAAGAAGCCAATGGTAAAGACCTTCGCCTTTTTGTGGTTGACGGAAAAGTAGTAGCCTCTATGCAACGAGAAGCAGCTCCAGGGGAATTTAGAGCCAATATCCACATGGGAGGTACGGCATCAGTAGTCAAACCTACACCCGAAGAAAAACGGATTGCACTCAAAGCGGCTAAAGCAATGGATTTAAAAGTTGCAGGTGTGGATATTATTCGTTCTTCCAAAGGTCCGTTACTTTTAGAAGTCAACTCCTCTCCTGGCCTAGAAGGAATTGAGGGAGCAACCAACAAAGACATAGCCGGTGAAATGATTAAAGCCATTGAAAAGAATTTTAAATGGAAATAATATTAATTGACTAACCTATGAATCCATATATTGATATTGTATTGCGCAGTGTGAGTGTCTATTTCTTTATGGTGGTTGCCTTGCGCCTATTTGGCAAGAAGCAATTATCCCAATTGAATACTGCTGATGTGATTCTAATTTTGCTTATCAGTAACTCGGTTCAAAATGCGATGGTAGGAAACAACTCGTCACTCTATGGAGGAATGGTAGCTGCATTAGCATTATTCTTTATCAATTACATCTTCAAGAAAATCATGCTTAAGTCGAGTTTTATCAAAGAATTGGTTCAAGACAAACCCGAGATTCTAATCCACAATGGCAAAACAGAATTCAAAACGCTATCCCATCTTGGTATCACCTCAGACGAACTCGAAGAAGCGATGCGGGAACATGGAGTGGAACACTACAACCAAGTCAAATTAGCTATGTTTGAAATCGATGGAAGTATCAGCATTATCTCAGGTGATGTTACCCTCAAACAAACCCATCACAAACGAAAAATCCACAAAACACTAGGTAATTTGAACAACTAGGTTAAACTGATGTAAACCAATAGATAGGTATTTATCTATCACTTTTTTTTTCTAAATACTCATCAGTGAAATGCCCAATTTGTTTGGGTTTGGAAAATTTTACTTCATTATAAGCCGAAGAATTGCCTTTAGGTATCGACAGTGAATTCCATGAAGTTGTCACTCCCATTTTACCCAAGAACACAATTTGCCCTACATGATAAGAATAATGAGCTAATTGTCTATTTAGTGCTTCTACGACCGTATGCCCTTGATTTCGGATGTAAATAATATGATTCAAATCGGCTACAGTAAGTTGGTCTAGTGCAGTGAATAAACAAGCCCATCCTGCTTCCCATTGCTCCAAGAGGGCTACTCGAGTCGTACAAGGTACATCAAATTCAGCATCGCGATTTCGCCATTCCTTCTCACCATCTGTGGTCATAAAATCAGTCCAACGGGACATCATATTGCCCCAAAGATGATTGACTACTATAGCAATACTATTGCTTTCTGATGTATAGCATACAAACAAGGCTTCATCAGGAAGTTGAATAAACGTTTGATCACCGAGTTTTTTATAATATTCGAACTGCTTGCGAATACTATCCAAATAATCTTGACTCATAGCTATAGCGATGTATGTTTAGAAATGAATAAAAATAAAATTACGGAATTCTACGTTTATAATTTGAAATAATCGAAAAACAAATACTAAAATGAATATATATCAATAAATACGGTTGTAAATAATCTAAAAGTGCTGGTTAATTGCCTTATATACCCCCTAAATGATTAAAAAGTGCTTATCCATGCCTAATTGTGATACCCAAACCTTTTCAAGTTTTGGAATACAAGTATAAAAATGAAAATAGAATCCATAACAAAATAGAGTTCTCTGAAAGACTTTACATCTTTCTATATTCTATTCTCTTTTTTCTATAGTCACTACACTAATCCTCCAACTCAATCATGAAACTATTCAAAAACACTATCGAACGCTCAATGTCGTAATGTAAAATACGGTCCTCTGACACCAAAGGAACTTCTTCTTGGTAGGATTTTACAAATTGCTCAATAAACTCACTGGATTGTAGCGGACGTCTAAACGATAAAGCTTGAGAAGCATTCATCATTTCTATAGCCAATATACGTTCCAAATTATCCATGATACGCAAACATTTAGTTGCGGCATTGGCTCCCATACTCACATGGTCCTCTTGCCCATTGCTGGATACGATACTGTCAACACTAGCCGGTGTAGCCAACTGTTTGTTCTGGCTTACAATACTTGCCGCAGTATATTGCGGTATCATAAAGCCTGAATTTAATCCGGGGTTCTCTACTAAAAAGGCTGGTAATCCTCGTAAACCTGAAATCAATTGATAAGTTCTACGTTCTGATATACTACCCAATTCAGCTAAAGCTATACCTAAAAAGTCTAACGCTAACGCTAAGGGTTGTCCGTGAAAATTACCTCCTGAAAGGATGACATCACTTTCAATAAATATATTGGGGTTATCGGTAACCGAGTTGATTTCGGTTTTGAATACTTTTTTTACATAATCTAAGGCATCTTTTGAAGCTCCGTGAACCTGAGGAATGCAACGGAACGAATACGGGTCTTGTACATGTTGTTTGGGTTGTGCAATAATCGAACTACCTTCCAAAAATTCTTTCATTCGGTTAGCCGTAACCACTTGTCCTTTATGAGGTCTCACATAATGAATCAATTCATCAAATGGCTCAATACGACCATCAAAACCTTCTAAAGAAACCGCCGCAATCAAATCGGCTAAGTAGGCATACTTCATGGATTTCATAATCAAATAGCAGCCATAGGCACTCATGAATTGGGTTCCATTCAATAAGGCCAACCCTTCTTTAGATTGCAATACGATAGGTTTCCACTCTAGTTTCTCCAACACCTTATGAGCCGGTTGTCTAAATCCATCATAATTCACTTCTCCTTCTCCTAGTAAGGGCAAAGACAAATGGGCTAAGGGTGCTAAATCACCACTAGCCCCTAAGGAACCTTGTGTATAGACTACTGGTAGAATGTCGTGGTTATAAAAATCAACCAATCGTTCAACAGTTTGCAACTGTACTCCTGAATGGCCATAACTCAACGACTGGATTTTCAATAACAACATGATTTTTACAATCGCTTGTGGCACTTCTTCTCCAGTTCCACAGGCATGCGACTTCACTAAGTTTTCTTGTAATTGAGATAAATTGTCATGTGATATCTTTACATTACACAACGACCCAAAACCAGTGTTAATTCCATAAATTGGCTTGTCATTCTCCGACATCTTATGGTCCAAATATTCTCTACACTTCTGTATATTGACCTTTGCTTCTTCTGATAAACCTATCTTTTTATGTTGTCCTATGATTTCTTGAAGTACTTCAATTGTCAATACTTCTGTACTTATGTAATGTGAATGAACCATCGTAGTTTGTAATTTAGAACCCCAAAATTCCGTAAACCCTAGCTAAAAAGCAACTAAAACGACTACTATTTTATTGCTAAATCATTAAAAAATAAGGACTATCACAAAAGATGCCTTGAAAAACGAGTACGGATGTGTCATTTATTGCGATTTCCTCAAAAATACCATCTTCCCTTTTTTAATTATTAAAAAGTTATAAATTTGAAAATCATGATGTACGCCATTTTAACATATTCATTCTCAACTACGCCAACCTCTATGGCGTCGAATACTGTTACTAGCACATCAACAACTACAACCCCATTGGGGGTATAATCATTACATATAATCCTAGCTTTATGACCTTTCAAACGAAAGACACTAATTCATAACTCATAACTCATACTCACATTATGATCGTATTAAAATTTGGTGGTACTTCTGTTGCCAATGCCACAAATATTGCTAAAGCACTTGACATCGTATCCCAAAAAAGTAAAGAGAACCAACTCGCTGTAGTGGTGTCTGCTTTTAGTGGAGTAACGGACTTACTTATATTGGCCGGTAAAACTGCAGCCGCAAAAGACAAAAACTATAAAGAAATCATTGGTCAAATTGACCAAAAACATAAAGCAGCTATTGACGAACTGATTCCATTAAGTGAACAAAGTGATATCATCACTACTATCAATAACGATATCAACCTATTGAAAACCTTACTGGATGGTTGTTATCTATTAGGGGAACTCTCTAACCGAACCGCGGATATCGTAGCAGGATTCGGGGAATTGTTATCATCCCAAATTATAGCCGTGGCACTGAAACAAAAAGTAAGTAACTCGGCATTCAAAGACAGTAGAGAGGTTATTAAAACCAATTCCAACTTCGGGAAAGCCAGTGTGGATTTCCAAGTAACCAACCAACTCATAGCTGACTTTTTCCATAATAGCAACTACCAAGTTGTATTGTTCCCTGGGTTTATTGCGTCTTCATTAGATGGCAATACTACAACGCTTGGACGTGGAGGGTCCGATTATACGGCGGCTATTATAGCAGCGGCTGTAAAAGCATCGGTATTGGAAATATGGACCGATGTAAACGGTATGTTTACGGCCAACCCAAAAATTGTGAAACAAGCCCAACCGATTGAAACGATTTCTTATCAAGAGGCTATGGAATTGTCGCATTTTGGTGCCAAAGTTTTATATCCACCTACAATTCAACCGGTACTACAAGATAGCATTCCTATTTTTATTAAAAACACCTTCGAACCAGAGGCCTATGGGACGCTTATTTCTAATCATCCTAACGAAGGTAGTAATCCCATTAAAGGAATATCGCATATTGACTCCATTGCCCTACTTACCCTAGAAGGATCAGGTATGGTAGGAGTAGCAGGTTCTTCCAAACGCTTGTTTGAAGTATTATCCAATGAAAACATTAATGTTATTTTCATTACTCAAGCTTCATCGGAACATTCTATCTGTATTGGAATTCTAAATATAGATGCAGCTAAAGCCAAAGCAGCTATTGACAAAGCCTTTGAAATAGAAATCAGCCAAAATAAAGTTGACCCTTGCAGTATTGAAAAAGACTTGTGCATTGTAGCCTTAGTAGGTGAAAGCATGAAGAACCACCAAGGAATTAGCGGCAAAATGTTTAGTACGCTTGGTAAAAATAATGTCAATATCCGTGCGATTGCACAAGGAGCATCCGAAAGAAACATCTCAGTAGTCATCAACGAAAAAGATGTCAATAAAGCATTGAATACGCTACACGAACGTTTCTTTGAAGACAACACCAAACAGTTGAATCTATTTGTAATGGGTGTGGGTAATGTGGGTGAAAAGTTCATCGACCAAATCAACCAACAAATGAATTTCCTTAAAGAGAACCTGAAAATTAATGTGCGGGTTATCGCTATGTCGAGCTCTCGTCAAATGGTCTTTAACGAAGAAGGTATTGATTTACACGATTGGAAAGGTGCTTTAAGCCAAGGAGAGAAAGCTAGTATCCCAGCATTTATAGCCCATTGTAAAGCATTGAATCTTCGCAATAGTATCTTTGTGGATATAACTGCTAATTATGAAGTAGCGGGTATTTATGACCAATTCTTATCCCAAAATATTGCCGTGGTTACCTGTAATAAAATTGCCTGTTCTTCTGAATATGCCAATTATAAAAACTTAAAAGCTCTTTCTCGTAAATACAATGCTCCGTTCTTATTTGAAACCAATGTGGGAGCTGGTTTACCTATCATAGATACGCTTAAAAACTTAATTGCTTCTGGAGATAAAGTAAATCGTATTAATGCGGTTTTATCGGGTAGCCTTAACTTTATTTTCAATAATTTCAGTGAGACATACAGTTTTCACGATGTAGTGAAAGAGGCAGGTGTTCAAGGATTTACAGAACCCGACCCAAAAATTGATTTAAGTGGCGTTGACGTTGCTCGTAAGATACTAATCTTAATTAGAGAGAGCGGATATCAAATGGAAATGGAAGACATTGAAAACAATTCGTTCCTTCCTAAAGAATGTATGGATACCCAAAACAATGACGACTTCTTTGCCTCATTACTCAAGCATGCAGATCATTTCAATGCCCTATTAGCCGATGCTAAAGCCAAAGACTGTCGCCTTAAATTTGTGGCCTCATTTGAAAATGGTAAGGCCAATGTAGGACTCCAATTGATACCGTCCGATAGTCCCTTTTATAACCTAGAAGGAAAAGACAATATCGTTCAATTCTATACCGATCGGTATGTAGACCAACCCCTACTCATTAAAGGTGCGGGTGCGGGTGCTGCGGTTACTGCATCGGGTATTTTTGCGGATGTAATTCGTGTAGGGAACGTATAAATAAAATAACAATTGCATCACTATGATGAATGAAATCAAAATATTCTGTCCTGCTACTATAGCCAATCTCAATTGTGGTTTTGACGTATTAGGTCTGTGTTTGGAAGGCATTGGAGACGAAATGGTTTTTCGTAAAGTTCCTGAAAAAGGAGTACGCATTACCCAGATTACAGGAGCCGACTTACCGATGGAAACCCATAAAAACGTGGCAGGTGTGGCTGCATTAGCACTAGTTGATGCGGTGAATCCCGACTTCGGTTTTGAAATTGAAATCCACAAAAAGATAAGAGCAGGAAGCGGTATTGGAAGTTCTTCTGCCAGTGCGGCTGGTGCCGTATTTGGAATTAATGAATTACTCGGACGTCCGTATTCCAAACACCAATTGGTTGACTTTGCGATGAAAGGCGAAGCAATAGCGAGTGGCAGTGAACATGCTGATAATGTGGCTCCTTGCCTATTAGGTGGTTTTACCTTAGTAAGAGGCTACAATCCTTTGGAAGTGATTCGAATTGAAAGTCCGGCCGACCTATATGCCATTGTGCTTCATCCTCATATCGAACTGAAAACATCCGACTCTAGAGCAGTACTTTCTCCTACAATAGGTCTAAAAGAGGCCATTACACAATGGGGAAATCTGGGTGGATTCATAGCCGGTTTGTATACTGCTGATTATGGACTACTAGGTCGTTCGTTACAGGATGTCATTGTTGAACCCTTACGCAAACGTTTAATTCCTCATTTTGATGCCGTAAAACAAACCGCATTAGACCATGGTGCTCTTGGAGCTGGAATATCGGGTGCTGGTCCCTCTATCTTTGCCTTATGCCAAGGAGAATCAACCGCACTAGCCATCAAAAAAGCGATGAGTGACTCGTATTCAGAAACAGGAATATTATTTGACTTACACGTTTCTAAGATAAATGCAATGGGCACTAGCCTATTATCCAATTAAGATATAATATTATGCACTACTATAGCCTTAACCATAAAGCACCTAAAGTAAGCTTTCAAGAAGCAGTTGTTCAAGGATTAGCGCCTGATAGAGGGTTGTATTTTCCAGAAAACATAACACCCCTTCCCGCTTCTTTTTTTGACAACATCGAAAACCTTAGTAAAGAAGAAATTGCCTTTGCAGCTATCCAACAATTTGTTGGAGACGAAATTCCTGAAGTCGAATTAAAACGCATCATTGCCGAAACCCTTTGCTTTGATTTCCCTTGTGTACCCGTAGAAGATTCCATCTATGCCTTGGAATTGTACCACGGACCTACCATGGCTTTCAAAGATGTAGGTGCTCGATTCATGTCACGCTGTTTGGGTTATTTCAATAGAAACGATGACAAAAAAATAACGGTATTGGTAGCCACTTCTGGAGATACAGGAGGCGCGGTAGCTAGTGGTTTCTTAGGAGTTAAAGGTGTAAATGTGGTTATACTCTACCCCTCAGGAAAAGTGAGTGATATCCAAGAGCGGCAATTGACAACCTTGGGTCAAAACATCAGAGCCCTCGAAGTGGATGGAGTATTTGACGATTGTCAAGACATGGTTAAGCAAGCGTTCTTAGACGACAGTATGCAAGCTCTTAATTTAACCTCGGCCAATTCTATCAATATAGCCCGTTGGTTGCCCCAAATGTTTTATATATTCTTGGCATACCAACAATTAAAAAAACACCACATGCCTATTATACTTTCATGTCCAAGCGGGAACTTTGGGAATATTTGTGCGGGAATCATGGCCAAACGCCTTGGTCTACCTATAGCCCATTTTGTAGCAGCGACAAATGTAAATGATACAGTTCCACGTTTTTTAACAAGTGGTACCTATGAACCCAAAGCATCTATTGCTACTATTTCAAATGCCATGGATGTGGGAAACCCTAGTAACTTTATCCGAATTCAAGAATTGTATCAGAATGACCTAACCGAATTCCAAAAAGACTTTAGTTCGTATAGCTTCACTGACTCGGAGACCGAAAACTCATTAAAGGACATCTATAATAGAACGCACTATATAGCCGAGCCTCACGGTGCTGTAGGTTATTTAGGGCTTCAAAAAGAAATGG
>JAHEHJ010000066.1 GCA_024644655.1 Flavobacterium sp. | reverse complement strand
TCAGCAATTACCTTGTCATAGACATCTTGTATGGTATCTGATTTTTTATTGGTAATTTGATACAATTCGGTGTTTTGAAAGAAGACTACAACCAATAAATGGTTTTTAGCAATTCCCTTTAAGTAGGGTAATTGACGGTGCAAGCCATCCATAGTCTCAAAGTTGGTATACAAAACAATCAAACTTCTTTGATTGATGTTCTTTTTAATATCGGCATACAAACGGGAATAATCACTCTCGAAATAATCAGTTTTGATATTGTAAAGATTTTCTAGAATCTTTTGCATTTGGGATGTCCGTTTCTCTGCTACGACACGATTCTCTACTTTTTTAGAAAACGAAAACATACCTGCCTTGTCTTGCTTTTTCAAAATCACATTGGAAAGAACCAATGTGGCATTAATGGCATAATCAAGCAAGCTCATTCCATTGAATGGCATTTTCATGACACGTCCTTTGTCGATTGCCATGTAGATGTTTTGGGACTTTTCGTCTTGAAATTGGTTTACCATCAAGCTGTTTTTCTTGGCAGTAGCTTTCCAATTCAAGGTACGAATATCGTCTCCCATGACATATTCTTTGATTTGCTCAAATTCCATCGTATGTCCAATTCTTCGAATCTTCTTTACGCCATATTGGAATAAATTGTTTGAAAAGGCAATTAAATCATATTTCCGCAATTGTATATACGAAGGGTAGGTAGGTACCATTTGATTGGAATCAAAACGGTATCGTTTCGAAACAAAATGCAATGGTGACGACACATAGATGTTGAGACTGCCAAAAAAATATTCCCCGCGTTCTGTGGGACGGATCGTATATTGCAATTCATCCAATGCCGCATTCTTTATTTTTCGCTTGAGTTCAAAATTACGCACTTGAAATTGCAACGGAATTTCATCTATAATCTTAACACTGATAGAAAAAGTGTAAAAGTTTTTAATGGCAATTTGAATGGGATTTTCATCTCCATTGGATAGTTTTTCAGGAGTTGTTCTTTGAGCTTGAATTCCTTTTTTAGTACTAAACAAGATAAGAATATCTAAGGCAAAGAAAACCAAGAGTATTAACAATACATACCAAGTCGCATTGTATAATACAGGGAAAATAAAGGCACAACAAAATAAGACTATAACCCCAATAAGGCAATAGAAAAAGAAATTGTTGATATATAATTGCTTAAAGAAATTCAAGGTTATCTAGGTATTTCTATGCTTTCAATGATTTGCTTGATGATTTCCACACTGGTTAATCCCTCCATTTCGCGTTCTGGGGTAACAATGACACGGTGTTGTAATACTGGAATGGCAGCGTCTTTAATATCTTCTGGTGTCACAAAATCGCGTCCTCGAATGGCCGCAAATCCTTTGGCCGCATTCAATATCGCAATAGAAGCTCTAGGAGAAGCTCCTAGATATAAAAACGCATTTTCTCTAGTATTGACCACTAATTTGGCAATGTATTCCAATAAGTTTTGTTCTACGATAATTTGTTTTACTAACGATTGATAGTGAATGATGTCGGCCGCACTCAACACAGCTTGTATGTTTTCTAATTTACCCGTGTTTTGCAACGAATGTTCTTTCTCAAGGATGCTTATTTCTTCATTCAATTTAGGATAATCCACATTGATTTTGAATAGGAAACGATCCAATTGAGCTTCTGGCAAACGATAAGTACCTTCTTGCTCGATAGGGTTTTGAGTAGCTAAAACAATAAAGGGTTTGTCCAATTGGAAGCAATGTCCGTCAATAGTGATTTGTCGCTCTTCCATTACTTCAAACAAAGCCGCTTGTGTCTTAGCTGGGGCACGGTTAATCTCATCTATTAAAACTAAATTAGAAAATATAGGTCCTTTTTTGAACTCAAACTCCGACTTTTTTAAATCAAAAACAGAAGTTCCTAATATATCGGAAGGCATCAAATCGGGAGTGAATTGAATTCTGCTAAAATCAACCGAAATCGCTTTGGCAATAATTTTTGCGGTCATAGTCTTGGCCACACCCGGAACTCCTTCTATGAGGACATGCCCGTTTGCTAATATAGAAACTAATAATTGGTCAATCATTTTGTGCTGACCTACTATCACGGTTTCCATTTCAGCCTTAATCTTATTAATGCTGTCACGAAGAGGCTCCAAGTTCAATCGAGACTCAAAATTCACATTTTCGTTGCTTTCGTTGCTTTCGATGTTGTCTATATTTTCCATTAGTTGATAATTTTTTCTATTGCATTATTGATTTCGATTAAATCGCTTTCTATACTTTGGTTGTAACTTTTTCGTTGGTAATTGATTAAATACACTAAATGTTCAATGTCCTTAGTGTCTTTGCCCGTTTTTGCTTGTAATTTTTTGATGAAGTTTTCATCTAATACAGCCGTGTCAATTAGGTATTCGTTTCGTATTCGTTCTAAAAAATAAATAATCTTTTTGTCTATTAAGTTTTGATGACTGCCTTCTTGAAAATAGAGATTACCAATGGTTTTAGTAAAGTCTACCGTAGTATTCGTTAAAGGTTTGATAATCGGTATAATTCGCTGTCTTCTTTTGGCATTGAAAATAATGAAAAAGGCCATACCCATGAGGAATAAATACCATGCCCATTTCAAAGCAGGTTGACTTAAGATATACCGATAAGGTGAATCGGATTCTAACATGCCGTTTTGCCCTTTTACCATCCAAAAGAGGGTTCCTTTTGGCATATAACTGAGCACGTTTTCCAAGTATTCCTTGTGGTCGTCTTTTAAAATTTGATAATTGCTAAAAGCTGTAGGTTGCAAGTGAATGTAGAAATACCCATTCAAGTAGGCCACTTTAATAAAATTAGCTTCCTTTTTTTTGTCCAATTGTTGGTAACCTAGTATAGTTGTTTTTAAGGTGTCTATTTTTGAGAAATAATAATTTCCAGCCCCTTTACTCAAGTCGTAACTATGATTTCCAAAATTTGAATTTGCAAGCGAACAAAGTACTTTTTGGGAAATGTCAAACTGGGTATCCGTTTCGATATGAAGTGAATCGGTATATATTTTGGGTAAGTTCTCTACACTGATAAAAGCATTATTTCCATGACCCACAAAATAAAACAGCTCTTTAGTCGATTCTTCATCCAATAAGTAGTCGTTATTGATATGCATAATAGTCCCTTTGACTTTGTAATCATTCACTAGGGAGTCATAACTGTATAGCGGTTCAAAATGTTCGTATACTGTTTCTCTTAATTTTTCTATGCTATTGTTTTTCAGCACTTCAGGACTCTCTTTGTCAAAAATATAAAGTCCAAAAGGGATTTTGTCTGTTAGGATGTAACTTTTAGTCCAATCCACTGGTTTGGGCCGAACCGCATCTATATAGATAACTCCTCCTATTAATAGGAGTAAGAAGAAAATATATATTTTGAGCGTACGATTCATTATTTTAACGACTGAATGGTGGATTCAAAAGATTTTTTAGCATGGATAAAGGTGTGCTCGGTCAAATCAAATTCACCATACCATATATAATTGTACAAATACGAAACATATTGAAATTGGGTGCGCAAATCAGCAGATCCTATTTCATATAAGTAATCGGTATTGGTTTTCTCGGCATGCCATTCTATAATATTCTTTTCAGACATGCGCTTTAATATCCATAAATAATAATACCGAATCGCTAGCCTTTGGTTACCTGATTTAAGGGTTTCCTGAAGCAATTTTTCAAAGTCAACTAAGATTAAATTCTTCTCGATATCATCATCATGTATGATTTTTTGGGTGGTTGATTTTCCAAATACCCATTGTCCTTCTTTATTTAATATGATTTTGACAATTAAATAAATTACATAAATGACAATCAAACAGGCTATGGTTTTAAGAGTGATTTCAACATAATTAGAAGAAACCTTCATATTGGACAACCCAAATATTTTTTTAAACCAATGGGCCAACCAATCTTTAAATCGATCCCATAATGTTTTATCATCCAACTTTACTTCATATTGGAAATCAGTACCCTTGTAATTTTCCTTGAAGTTAGATTTGAAATGGGGCTTTACTTTTATAGGGGCTTGGTCAATCTTAATGTCTTTAATAGTATAGGTGACAGCATTCGGTTTGGCTACTGCCAACGAATCCTTAGACCATGTGGGAATGGCCAAACACAACCAAAAAAGAAGTATGATTTTATTCACTGCCTATTAAATCTATAGAGTCGGTTGAACTAATGTTTTCGCTGAATTCCCGCCCACTATAGTAGGCTAATCCTTGATTGATGACCAGTAAATTGTTTAATATAAAACTCATTAACATCGAAATGACCATCACTATTGTAAGCATAATGTTGAGTACAGGTGTAGCTCCACTTCCATTTGTATTATGGGTCATTACAGAGGCAATCCCAAAACTATAAGGAATCATCGTGAACACAGACATGGTAATCTGTATGATGACATACATTACAAAAGTAGCTCCTACTATAGGGAAAAATTGGCGTTTTAAACTTTTAAAGCCATTGCCTAAGGATTCAAAATACCCCTTGTCATGATTTATGTATTCATAAAAACTCAAAGCTATCCAACTAAATACGGCCGGAATGGCAATCAATAATAACGGTATACCTATAAGCAAGAAACACAATAAAATTAAAATCATAAAGAACACCATTAAAACGGGTGTAATCACAAATGCAGTGATAAGAAAGAATTTGGTGATTTTGCCCAACTTAGCTTTGAATTCTTTAAAAATTTCTTTTGAGCCAAAATTTGGGCCTTTTTGCGTATCGTATAAATTCAAATAAATGACAGGAATTGCATAATTCAACATGCTTAAAAACAAGAAGAAAGCAAATACAAAAAAAGCAATACCTATAATTAAACCTACGTTGTTACTCATGTAGTTAATTAAATACTCGGAATTGTTGCTGTTGAACGTACTCATTTTTAAGAAGAAGTCAAAATAGACTTGAAATAAAAAATAAGATATAACAACCAACACCATCAGTAAACCTCCTGTGAGTGTAAAGTAGTGTTTGAAGTAATGTTTTCCAGTAATTTTGAAAAATTGGAAAGTGTCACTGATGTAATCACCAAAATCACGATTTTTAAATAAGGTAAACATAGTTTAAGAGTTTAGTTTTTTATATACAATCGTTGGATAAACCAGAAAATAAAACGAGATAATGGATAAGGTTCCAAGTATAATGAAGATACTCAGCCATATGGGCATCACAATGGAATATCGTGTAATAAATCCTTCCAAAAATCCAGCAGCAATCGTAAAAGGAACTGTGCCTAAGAATATTTTTAATCCATCTTTAAAACCGATTTTAAAAGAATTTAATCTGGAATACGTTCTAGGGAATAGAATAGAGGCTCCTAAAATAAAGCCACAAGCAGATTCAACCACCATACCGAAAATTTCCATCGATCCATGGATCCATATCCCACGAACACTGACCCAAAAAACGCCTTGTTTGTAAAAGAAATATTGAAAAGACCCTAACATGATGCTGTTTTGAATCAGGACTAAAAAGGTACCTATACCTCCAAAAATACCATAGATATAACAACGCACACCCACATATAAATTGTTTAAGGTAATACCAATAAAGCTCCCCCAGTTACTGCCCGACTTGTATACCGCAACAGGATTTCCTTTTTTAATGCTTTCAAGAGTAGTGTTCACATACGAATCACCCAAGATGAGTCGGACAAAATTTTCGTCATATCGTGCCGAAACCACACCAATAGCTACGGCGCCAAAAAATAAAATAAAAGCATACAAAAGATACCTGCGGTATTGATGTACCAGCAAAGGAACTTCAGTCGAGAAAAAATAAACAAACCTATTCTTCTCTTCTCGTTTGGTTTTATAAATTTTCTGATAAATTTGTGACGCTAAATAATTCAGATAAACGACGGTCTTACTTTTAGGGTAGTACGTTTGTGCATACGACAAATCATTAACCAAATGAATGTACAAACTTGCCATTTCATCAGGATTTTTTTTAGATTTACCAAAAATTGCTTGTTCAAAATCAAGCCATTTTTGTTTGTTTTGTTTTATGAATGCAACTTCCCTCATGTTGCGCTAAAATAGGAATTATGACACAACTTTCAATAAATACAAC
>JAHEHJ010000063.1 GCA_024644655.1 Flavobacterium sp. | reverse complement strand
GCTCTCGCCATTCGCCGCCTACGCTGAGATTTAGGTCTTTTGTCATGGGTATAAACTTCAATCGTTCATCCCAAGACTTGGCGGAGCTATCTGTTTTTAAATAGGAGAAGTCATCTTCAAAGCGCAAACGTGCGATGTGCTGGGCATGAACACCCAAAACGCTTAAAATAAAAATACTTGCGACAAGAATCCGTTTGAACAAAACTCAAAATTTGAATGAGAAATTAAAGGTACCGACAAAAGCCCTAAAATAAAAAGAGATTTGGGATGACTGACCTGCTCCTAAATTCCAAACATCTGACAATCAACAAATTGAGAATAAGCCCAAGCTGAAGAGAAGCAAAAGTAACATCAAAGGAATAAGAAGCATACAGTAATTATGGAGCCTAATATTGACCTAAATTTACAAAATGGTACAAGCTCAACCTTAATCAAGATAGAATTTCAAGATTATCAAGCTAGTTTTATACCAAACTCCGTGTTCTATTGAAAAAATTATTACTACTCCTAATTTGGATACTTTTCGTATCGAATTTCCTATTTGCATGGGCAGTCTGGCACATTATGGCCGGTGGGCACAAAATCGAAAAAAATAAAGCTGATTTAATCATCGATATTGCCAAATTACCAAGCGTATTTTTTCACGAATTTATTGTATTTACAGGTCTGGGGCCTTCCCAATTAGCAATACCTAATCTCGTAGATCAATTCCAAACAAAAAAAATGTCAGGATACCTGCTTATTTCAACGATAAGCCCTAAAAATCAATTGGCAGAAATACAACTCTTGGATCTAAGTAACAAAACAATCTTACACCGATGGCAACCCGATTTTGATGACTTCGAATTAATAAAAAGTTCTAAGTTTAACCTTCGATTGATACACCCCCTTTTGTTAAAACATGATTTAATCACCAATGCAGATGGGATATTATATCGAATAGACAAAAACTCAAAAATCGTATGGAAAAATGATGGAAACTTCCACCATTCGATAGAATTAGATGCGAATAATGACATCTGGGTCTGCGGAACAATCAACCGAACAGTTAATGGCCAATCCATTCAATCAAATATTTTGGATGATGGAATATTTAAACTAGATCCAGTTAGTGGAAAAACAATCTTTAAAAAGTCAATTTTTGATATCCTTATTGAAAATCACTACCAGAACATCTTATTTAGTACTGGACCCAACACGGAGGATCTCATACATGTCAACGACATTCAACCCGCTTTCAAAACAACAAAATATTGGATAAAAGGCGATTTGTTGATTAGTATGCGCAACCGCAGTTCTGTTTTTTTATATCGGCCATCAACGAATAAAATCATTTGGCTCAAAACAGGTCCTTGGAATTTCCAGCATGACTGTGATTTCTTAAATGATACTGAAATCGGCGTTTTCGGAAATGATGTGACAGATTTCAATGGTAAATCCTATTTAATTCACGGGCACAACAACCAATACATTTACAACTTCGCCACGGGCCAAGTAAGAACTCCTTACACGCGAATGTTTAAAGAAGGAAAGATCAAAACGTTGTCGGAAGGCCGTTCTCGCATTTTACCCGATGGACAACTGTTCGTCGAAGAAACCAATTTTGGTCGCATCCTTTTTGGGGATACCCATGGAATTAACGGAACCTATGTAAATCGATTAAATGACCAATATATAGGAATGTTAGGCTGGAGCCGTTTTTACACAAAAGAAGAATATAAACTTTTAAATAAATGATGATGTCAATTTACTTATATGTAGGCCCGGGAATGAGTGGAGGATTATTTGCCGCTGTATTTGGAATTATTGTTTCATTGATCATGTCCTTGTTTGCAATCCTATATTATCCATTTAAAAAGATCTTCCGTAAACTAAGAAAAAAAGAAGGGGCCTAAAATCATGATTTATTTTATTGCTGGCTTGATTGGTTTCCTGTCGAGCTTGCTCTTCTTCCGATTCGATTTTATGCCCAAATTGAAAACGATATGGCAATTGAATCAAGTGATGCTCGATTTAATTCAATCAGATACTTCCGACGAGATAAAACAACAAGGAATATTAAAACATTCGCTAGACCTCTTCAAAGCATCCATATTGCTATTTCTTATTACAATAGTGACCTTGATGCCGCTGAGTTTCTATGCATGGATCTTCTGGAATGAAATTCAATTACCGAATATTATGCTTCTTTCAAGCCTTTTAAATCTTGTTGGGTTTCTCCTAGGGCTATTCCTATTTCGGTCAAAGCATGAAAAATAATTATTCGCTTTTTGAGCAGTACTTACACCGACTCAGCGTGGGAAACCCTATGTTCAATGAAATAAGCTTTGACCTGGAAAAAACTCTATTTCTCTCGAAGAGTTCTAGCATACACCCACGGGTTATTTTCATTTCGGGGTTAGCGCGTTCGGGTACGACTGCCTTGCTCAATCATTTGGTCAATTTGAAAATCGGCCATTCTTTAACCTATCAAGACCTCCCCTTTCTGTTTATGCCCAATGTAGCGGGGCAAATGGGAGGATTTAAAAAAGTATCAGCCCCCAGAGAACGCGCGCATGGGGATAACATTTTAATCAATCAAGAAAGCCCGGAGGCGATTGATGAGATTTTCTGGAAAAATCAATTAGGTGATAACTACATACTTGACAAGCAAATGGCTCTACATGAGCCAAGTAAATCCGACCTGAAGGACTACAAAAAGTTCATCCAACTGCATTTATTCAAGGCGCAGCAAAGCACCTATTTGTCCAAGAACAACAATACAATTCTGCGCCTGCATGGGTTCATGAACCAAACTATCTTGGATACGCATTTTCTCTTTGCCATCCGTGAGCCTTTTGCGCATGCCTCTTCCTTATTGAAACAACATGTCCGATTTCTAGACATGCATCAAAAAGATGCTTTTAGTCGGGCCTATTTTGACAGCTTAGTGCATCATGAATTTGGTATGCATCTCAAATCATTCGATTTAAAAGACGAGGCAATAAATGCCAAATTAAGCAGCTTAGACCCCTTAGACTTGGATTATTGGTTGGTCAATTGGTTAAACTACTACCAATATTTACTAGCCCACTTCTCCCCCGATTGGATTTTGGTCAACTTCGACGATCTCTGTTGGCAACCTAATGAAGTCATGAGGCTGCTAGCAAAAAAGTGGGACTTTGAAGTGCAAGAAATGAATATACCAGCCTACCAAGCCCCAAAATATCCGAGCAAAGAAAACGATTTTTCTGAGAATTTATTGATCAAGTGCCAAGAACTCTTTCAAAAACTACAATCCATATGTTTAGCAATCCCTTCGAACGAATAAAAAATAAGATCAATTTTGCATTTTTTAAGACCATTAGTTATCGCATCATCTCGTCGACGCTTACGTTTATTTTTGTCTATTTGAACACGGGGCTAATGTCCATAGGCTTTACGTTGAGCCTATTTGAATTCTTCTTTAAACCTTTTTTGTATTTCTTTCATGAAATTATCTGGATCAATGTAGAAACGGGAATCCGACGAAAAACGAAGAGCCAGATAATTCATCACCTGAATGAGGAAATGATGCCAATAAGTAAGGAAGAAAAAGAGGCAGCCTTTAATCAGCGAGGGATAAATATCTGGTTTAGTGGCCTTTCAGGGTCTGGGAAGTCAACACTTTCTAAAATGTTAGAGAAACATCTATTCGACATGGGATACAAAACTGTGCTCTTGGATGGAGATAACACTCGTATGCATTTAAACCGTGATTTAGGATTTTCACTCGAAGACCGCATGGAGAATATTCGTCGGATTGCTGAGCTAAGTAAATTACTCAATGACGCAGGATTAATTACCTTATCTTGTTTCATTTCGCCTACTGAGGAAATCCGTGATTTGGCAGAGTCAATCATTGGTCCATCAAACTTTTATTTAGTTTATACCAATAGCAGCGTGGAAACATGTATTCAACGAGATCCCAAAGGATTATATAAGAAGGCCATTGAAAATAAAATCCCCGATTTCACGGGAATAAGCAGTCCCTTTGAAGTGCCTTTGAATTATTTTATTGAAGTTTCAACGGAGTTATCGATAGAAGAATCTTTTGAGCGGCTGTTGGATGCCATATTGCCTGAAATTAAACCTTGAAAACAATTTATTTAACAATTTGAATTACAGGCCAACTTTTGTCCCCAAAGAGGCAATTTCATGAAAATTAAGAATACAAACAGTTTTAAGCCTAGAAAAATAAAGAAGGTTCCATTTTGCTTATAGTAAAAATAGATTCAATTAATACTTCACTCTTCCCTCACTAATTAATTCTGGCAGGTGATCCATATCATGCAAAATTGTCATATCTGAAAACTGAGGCAAAAACTTTAGTAAACTTAAGTAGATCTGATGTTGCTTAAATTTAGCTTGAAATTCAGATTTCAACTTTTCTTCATCTTGACATTTATAAAAATCCCAATTTGTACCATCGGAAAAAAAAGGTAACACAAACCAATGAAATATATTTTTTGAATTGGGCGAAGGCAACTTATACAAACCTTGCGTTAGGGCAATATTGTGTTTTATCTTATGAACAATCAATGTATCTAAATCACCAGAATACTCGATATGGTCAATTATTCCTTTTGAATTAACACGATAAGCAAATAACCCAAAATTGCTTTTACAACAAACACCTTCTGGTATTGGAACATTTTTGACTAAGTCGTTTTCTAGTAAAACGTAACAATGTACTTTATTTTCAGGGTCTTGCTTTCCTTTATAATAGAAAGGATCTATTATGTTTTTCGACTTGAAAGCATACAAAACTTCTTTATTAAAGGCATTGGTATTTTGACCAATCGAATCATAATTCGACAATAGATAATAAACTACTATTATCAGTATTTTAATTACAGTACGTTCCATTTTTTCGATTTTTATAATTTTGTTCTATTTCATTCATTTTATTTCTAACATCTTGATTCATTTCAGCACTATCATTCTTATATAGATTAGTCTTTTTTAAACCTGCAAAGACTAAAGATTTTGCTGAAAAATCATTTAAATCAGTGAATTGACGCCTTAATGAATTCATGGCAATTTGTAAATATTGGCCCGCCATTTTTTCATGATCCAAACTTCCTTTTTCATTAAACAAATAAGTAAGTTGAGCATGAAGTAATTCATGATAAATTACAGAAACAATTACCTCTTTAGAATAATTAGGCAAGAAATTTGTATTTAGAGTAATAAAATATGTTTCATTTTTAATGCGTGAAAATTGACCTAAATCACGGGTTTCGTCATTATTTTCAGGTAAATTAGCTTCGTTAAAAACAATCTTAATATTCGTTTTCTCCCCAAAATTCTGCAACATTTTCGACATCTGATTCAAAATATCCATATTGTGCAAAACCATATCTAAGGTAGCTTTTAAACAGGGATTTTTAACGCCTTGAGTTGATACCATGGGAACTGGTCCCGATAATTGTGCCATCATCAAGTCGGCAGAGGAACCACCTCCACCCCCACCTACTACATCAGAAGGCTGAAGATCTACATAGCCAAAGTTCTGCATGCGTGCTGTGGGAATGAGAAAATAGGCTCCACCACCCAGCCTTGGCGAATAGCAGAAAACTTCTTCTAACATTTCAGCTTCCAGATTTTTCAAATGATTAGTATTTATCTGCCCAAAACCTTTCTTATATTGGGTTGTATTTGAGAGCGATAAATCTTGATACATGTTTTCAATGTCTTTCGTTTGTTCTGATTGATAACAAGCAGCTAATATCAAGCTGCACAAGACAAAGCAAGCAAATTTGCTTATCCAATTCATGATTCATTAGGGTTAGGTTATTCGAAATCAGACATTTACATCTAATTCGATGGCCTAAACCTAAAGACAAAAAATAACTTGAGCTATTCCAAAATCGAATATCAAAACGAGGATTCACGAAAACACTTCAGAAGCGAAGAAAAGGCCGAAAAACAAGAATTAATGCTATAAAATTATCAGTTAACTGATTAAACAGAATGGCCTGAAAACAAAAAAACCACTCGCCTGAGTGGTTTTTTGCCTACCGAAGTAGTCCGTACGGGAATCGAACCCGTGTTTCATCCGTGAAAGGGACGTGTCCTAACCCCTAGACGAACGGACCATTA
>JAHEHJ010000061.1:3018-6131 GCA_024644655.1 Flavobacterium sp. | reverse complement strand
ATGCCCATCCTAAAAAAGTAATCTTTTTGGATGCCACAGTATTGTATAGCGTTTGAACAATTTTGGCAGAGAAGCGTCTTTTTTGATGATCGTTCATTATGATCACCTGTTCCCAATAATCTGCTACTTCGTTCAATCCATACGACTTAGCAATATAGACTAAATTTAAAATATCTTTTTGGAAACAAGAACCGCCAAAACCGACAGAAGATTTCAAAAATTTAGAACCAATACGACTATCCATTCCAATGGCACGAGCTACTTCATTCACATCGGCCCCCGTTTTCTCACACAATTCAGATAGCGCATTGATGGACGAAATACGTTGCGCTAAAAAAGCATTAGCTGTTAATTTAGACAATTCTGAAGACCAAACATTGGTCGTTAAAATTTTATCGGTTGGCACCCAATTAGAATACACTTCTACCAAGGCCTGAATCGCTTCTTTGCCTTCAGGAGTAGTATCTCCTCCAATTAGAATGCGATCCGGTTGCAATAAATCGTCTACCGCTGTGCCTTCAGCCAAAAACTCAGGATTTGACAAAATTTGAAATTGTACTCCATTTCCCGTATGGTCTAATATATTTTTGATTGCCTCGGCAGTGCGTACTGGCAAAGTAGATTTCTCCACTACAATTTTGTTGTCTTTGGCTACTTGAGCAATTTGGCGTGCACACAACTCAATGTACTTCAAATCGGCAGCCATTCCTTTTCCTTTTCCATAGGTCTTGGTTGGTGTATTCACCGAAATAAAAATCAATTGCGCTTCATCAATTGCTTTTTCAACTGCTGTTGAAAAAAAGAGATTTCTTCCTCTAGCTTCGGCTACTACAGCACTCAACCCTGGTTCATAAATGGGAATATTGTCCACATTTTCATCATTCCACGCAGCAATGCGGTCGGCATTCAAATCCACCACTGTCACCTGAATATGTGGACATTTTTGAGCAATTACCGCCATAGTAGGCCCTCCCACATAACCCGCTCCAATGCAACAAATTTTTGTAATCTTCATTGATTCTATAATTAGTCGTTCGACTTTATTTTAATTGTTCTTGATGGATTTTTCAAAAGGAACCCGTTGCAAAATACTACGCCCTAGCGTCACTTCATCTGCATATTCCAGTTCATCTCCTACTGAAATTCCTCTGGCTATCGTAGACAGCTCCACCGGATAATCCATAATTTGTTTGTAAATATAAAAATTGGTAGTATCACCTTCCATAGTAGAACTTAAGGCAAAAATAATTTCGTTTACACCACCTTGTTTCACTTTATCAATCAAAGCACCAATATGCAGTTGACTTGGTCCTACCCCATCAATGGGAGAAATTTTCCCTCCCAACACATGGTAAATCCCTCTAAATTGTCCTGTATTTTCTATCGCCATGACATCGCGAATATCTTCTACCACACAAATAATTTGATGATTCCGACTTGCATTGGCACAAATTTCACACAAAGCGTTATCCGAAATATTATTACAGCTAGTACAATGTTTGATTTCTTCACGCATAGTAGTCAAAGCCTGAGACAAATAGTGTGTTTGCTCTTGAGGCTGTTTCAACAAATGCAAAACCAATCGCAAAGCCGTACGCTTACCAATACCTGGTAATTGCGACATCTCGTTGACTGCTTTTTCTAATAATTTTGAAGAAAATTCCATGGATACAAAAGTAGTGAATTTGAAAAATGAGTAGTCTAATATTGATTGGTTGCCAATAAAACCAAAGTACAAGCTACCTCTACCTGAATATCGTTCAGCGCTAACAATTGGTAAAATTCCGGGTTTTCGGTTCCCGGATTAAAAATAACACGTTTAGGATGTGCCTCAATAATATAATTATAATACTCCCTTTGACGAGCTGGATTGAGATACAGGCTGACTGTATCCACACTTTTAATTGGCAATGCTTTTGTCTGAATTTTAATTCCAGCTACTTCTCCTGCATTTTGTCCTATCGCCAATACGGAATGCCCTTTGGCTACCAAAGAAGTGATCGCTTTAAAAGCATAACGTTCAGGTTTAGTAGTCGCTCCAAGTACCAAAGTTTTTTTATTTTTCATCGATTTGAATTGTGAGATGCAAAAGTAATCAAAAAAGAAACGGTTGTGTCAAATTATTCGGACTAAACCGTTGTTTTAGGCAAGAAAATTTCAGCCATCATACAACGTGCACTACCACCACCACAAGCTTCAATAGTGTCTAAATTAGCCTTCAAAATAGTCAAATGTTCTTCTAATTGAGTAATTTGTTTCTTAGTCAAACTTTGGTAAGCCGAAGCGCTCATTACTAAATAACGACGCTCATTAGCCCCAATTACTTCAAGCATATTACCCGCAAAATTATTCAGTTGCGCTTCAGTAATCAAAATAATTTCTTTTTCATCTCCACGCAAACTATCCAAAACCATTTTACGTTCTTTTTTATCATCAATACAATCCGCACAAATTACCGCAAACGTATCACCAATACACATCATTACATTAGTATGATAAATCGGTTTACGTTCATTTTCTACGGTTTGAAATGCTTCAAAAATAACCGGTGTGTATTCAAAATCTTCACAAAACTCAATAAATAATTCTTCATCAGCTCTGGGAGACAAAGCGCAATAGGCTTTTCCATTTTCACGATCTAAGACAATACTTCCTGTTCCTTCTAAGAAAAAACCTTCCGTTTCAGCCGAGGTATAATCCATAATTTCGTTGACCACAAATCCTTCGTCCTCCAGCACGTCCAAGATATCTTCTCGGCGTTCCAAACGACGATTTTCAGCAAACATAGGGTATAAAACCACATCGCCATTTTCGTGAAACGAAATCCAGTTGTTTGGAAAAATACTATCCGGTGTATCGGTATCAGTTGTATCCTCAACCACAATAACCTGAACCCCTACAGCACGTAATTGACTAACAAAAGCATCAAATTCGTGTTGCGCTTTCGCATTTACTGTGGCCGGCAATAAGCCGTCCAGTACTTTTTGGTAGTAATTATTGACTGCCGTTTGTTCGTTCATTCGAAACGCCACTGGGCGAATCATTAAGATAGCGTTAGTAGTTTGGTTCATGTTTTTTTCTATTATTAGTTCTCAGTTATCGACTCACGGTTC
>JAHEHJ010000061.1:0-2918 GCA_024644655.1 Flavobacterium sp. | reverse complement strand
GCTCACGATTCTCTTATCAAAGGCAAAGTTGAGCATCGCAACAAACCTTCTTGCTTCGCGATTTCAGCATAGGGGATTTCTTCAACGGTAAATCCATTATTCCGAAGCCAATTATTTAATCTATGAAATTTACGTTCTGATACCACAACATCAGGCGCTATAGAAAATACATTGGAATACATATGATACATTTCTTTTCGTTTAATGTGAAAAAGATTGTCAATTCCAAACAAATTAACTAAAAACAAATAATCGGCTTCCTCACGAAAACCACGTTTATAAATGATGGCTTTATCTTTGCCCACAGGCTGAAAACAACAATCTAAATGCAAGGCATTATCACGAGCTTCTATTTTGGATTTAACCAAATCGAATTCCTTTACAATTTTATTTGGAAAAAGTTTTCGAAGGTATTCCACTCCTTGAATATTAGTTCTGGCAGTAATATAATCTTTATAATCACTCCCTTTATATGTTCCTACAAAAATATAATTTTGCCACAGCATAACATCACCTCCTTCAATATGAACCTCCTCGGGAGGACGTACCACTTTAGCAGGATGTATTTGATCGATAATATAGCGTATAGCATCCAATTCTCGCTCTCGATCAGGCAAAATGTTAGATTTGACAAATACATCATCAATAACAAAACCTATATCCCGAGTAAAAATCTGATTGTAATTTGGGATTAGTTGAGGGCGAAAAACAGTTACTCCGTATTTTGTCAACACCGACTCAAAAGCTGTCATTTCAGACACCATGTCTTGTTCAATAGGATAAGTTCCTGCTTTGATATGTTCTAATGATTTAGGGTCGTAGGCTTCTTCGGGTTGCGGAGTAGGCCCATTACTTACCGCTGTCCCTAATACCACTGCACGCAAGCGTGACGTTTCGTCTTGTACATGTAATTGCAACATAAATTCGGCATTTAAGTGAGCTAAGATAACAAAAAAAGCTTCACTAGAAAGTGAAGCTTTGATTTATTGAAATCCCAATTAGCGTTTGAATGCTCTCAAAGGATGTCCGATATAAATTTGTCTTGGTCGACCAATTGGCTCTTTGTTTTCACGCATTTCTTTCCATTGCGCAATCCAACCTGGCAATCTTCCGATAGCAAACATAACAGTAAACATATCTGTTGGAATCCCTAAGGCTCTGTAAATAATTCCAGAGTAGAAATCTACATTAGGATATAAGTTTCTTGATTTAAAGTACTCATCTTCCAAAGCTGCAGCTTCTAATTTTTTAGCAATTTCCAAAATTGGATCATTCACACCTAAAGTACTTAATACTTCATCGGCTGCCTTTTTAATAATTTTTGCTCTTGGATCAAAATTCTTATACACACGGTGACCAAATCCCATCAAACGGAAAGGATCATTTTTATCTTTGGCTTTGGCTAAATATTTATCTGCATCACCACCTGTTTTATAAATCTCTTCTAACATCTCAAGTACAGCTTGATTCGCTCCACCGTGCAATGGTCCCCAAAGTGCAGAAACTCCTGCAGAAATAGAAGCGAACAAACCAGCATGAGAAGAACCTACCATACGCACTGTAGAAGTAGAACAGTTTTGTTCGTGATCAGCGTGAAGAATGAATAATTTATCCAACGCATTAATAACTACTGGATCAGCAGCATAAGGACCTGTAGGCAATTCAAACATCAAACGCATGAAGTTTTCTACATACCCTTTCGTATTATCGTAGTAATTCAATGGGAAGCCCATACTCTTTCTGTACGTCCAAGTAGCAATCACTAAGAATTTACCCATAGTTTTACATACCGCCTCATACATTTCTTTACTATTCTCTACATTAACTGACTTTGGATTGAAAGCAGTCAAAGCACTTGTCAAAGCAGATAAAACACCCATTGGATGTGCTGTTTTTGGAAAACCGTCAATGATATTTTTCATTTCCTCGTTAACCAAAGTATATTTTCTAATATCTTCCTCAAATTGGTGCAATTGCTCGACAGTTGGCAATTCTCCAAAAATAACTAAATAAGAAACCTCTAAGAAATTAGACTTTTCAGCCAAATCTTCGATAGAATACCCTCGGTAGCGTAAAATACCTAACTCACCGTCAAGGAATGTAATTTCACTTTTGCAAGAACCTGAATTTTTGTAACCTGGATCAAGTGTAATCAAACCTGAAGCGTCACGTAATTTACTAATATCGACAGCACCTTCATTTTCACTTCCTACAATAACTGGAAGTTCAAATTGATTTCCATCGATTTCTAATGTTGCTATTTTTGACATAATATAAAAAGGAAATAAACTGTATTAAAATAATTATTCTTCAAATTTAGGCAATTTCATATTAATTTGAAAGTGAAAATAGAAGTGAAAATGTTAAAATTCAAAAAAAAGCCATTCACGAAGCGTGAATGGCTTTAAAAAATACTATTTTATATAATTATTTTACTTTAAACGCATTTTTTCCAGGAAAATAAGCTGTGTTTCCAAGCTCTTCTTCGATACGAATCAACTGATTGTATTTTGCCATACGATCAGAACGTGAAGCTGAACCTGTTTTAATTTGACCACAGTTCAACGCTACTGCTAAATCAGCAATAGTATTATCTTCTGTTTCTCCTGAACGGTGAGACATTACTGAAGTGTAACCCGCATTTTTAGCCATGTTTACTGCAGCAATAGTTTCTGTCAAAGTACCAATTTGGTTTACTTTTACTAAAATAGAATTAGCAATACCTTTTTCAATACCTGTTGACAAACGCTCTACATTAGTTACAAACAAATCATCTCCAACTAATTGTACTTTATCTCCAATTTTTTCAGTCAATAATTTCCATCCATCCCAGTCGTTTTCATACATACCGTCTTCGATAGAAATAATTGGATATTTAGCTGCTAATTCAGCCAAGTAAGAAGCTTGTTCTTCTGAAG
>JAHEHJ010000051.1 GCA_024644655.1 Flavobacterium sp. | reverse complement strand
GCTTTGTCATCACATGAGCTGAATAATGCAACAAAAGATAAGAGTACTAAAAAATTAATTTTCTTCATCTTCAGTGTATTAATTAGTTGTGATTTTTACATTATCAATTTCCCAAGTTGAAGCTGCAGAACTTGAACAAGTATATTTAAAAGCTACATAAACGCCATTATTACCTGCCCCAGTAAAAGAAGAAATATTAATGTTTCCTGAGTTTGCGTACACATAATTTCCTGCAGATAAATTAGCTGTAAGAGTAGTCCATGTTACACCAGCGGCATTTGGGCTACCTGTTCCAGGGTAATTGTTAGAAATTAACACTTTGATAGGATCACCAGTAAATTTATAGGCATTGTCAAAAGTTAATGTTGCATTAGCCAAAGTAGATAAATCTTGTTTTGGTGAAATCAACCAATCTTCATTGGCGTTATTTGTAGTTGTAAAACCGCTCATTTTAGCCATACCTCCTGGATTACCAAAAGTACTACTGAAATTCCATACTTGAGCTCCTATAACACTAACAGCAGTCCATTTAGAGAAATTTGTAGCCGAATCAAAACCTTCATTTAATAATGGAGTGAAACGGGTCTGAACATCATTTGATAATTTGATATCTCCTTGAGAACGTGCAATAAATTGATAATCTGTGCCATATTTAGTAAGAACACCTCTTATTTTACCACTTCCTTTAAGGACGCTTTTTGCTGCAAAATTAGCATAGCTACTTGTTCTAAAGATAATAGAACCCCCAACTAAATCAACTATATGTAAGTTAGTTGCTCCACCAAGATCATTAGAAGCGTTATAATAGGTTGGTGATTCAATAGCTGCATCATCAAACATTACGTTATTCAATTCTACCAATCTATTTAAATATGTATCACTTTTTAATTGGTCAATATTTACAGGTGTAGCTGGTAATAATTCATCTTCATTCACGATAGTACATGAAGGCTGAGCTGCTTTTCTGAAATCTGCCTCTGTCATTCTACCCACTGATGGTGTTCCTGAAGTACTTACATACAAAGACCCAATTCTAATTCCAATTGGACCTGAAGTTGGGTTATCTGTATACAAACCGTCCATTTTAATTAACACTTTTCTTCCTGGTTCGTAATCAATAAAAGTATTGGTTGCATCCACAGGCATACTAAATGCTTTCGATCCGTCTTTTGTTTGGAACGAAATACTTTTAAAGAAATTTCCACCCATGTCACTAGAAGTAACATATGCTTCAATAACATCAGATACACCGTCTACAATATTTACGTGTTGTGCTACAATAGCATTAGCAGCAATTTGAGATACTTGTCTATTTGCTACTAGTGTTGTTCCACCACAGTCATTCAATTGAGGAGTACTGTAATTGTCATCCTTCACACAGCTAGTAAATAAACCAGCAGTAAGAGCTATCAATAAAGTTGATTTTAACATTGTTGTTTTCATATAGTTCTTTTTTTATTTTAGAAATTAAGGTAAAGGTTTACGAAGTACGTTCTTCCATAACCGTAAAAATATTTTGGTGCAAAAGCAGGTGTTCCACTAGAAACATCTTGATTTAACTCTCTATAACTTGAGTTTCTTGCTTGTTCGAATCCTCCTGTTTTATAAGTAACATCAAACAAGTTGTTTACTGTAACGAAAAGCCCAACTGTTTGACTACCAAACTTCCAAGATTTTCCTCCAGATAAATTAACCAAAGTAAAGTTATCAAATTTTTCTTGTTTCAACAACGCATCGGCTCTCGCTTGAGTAGCTTCTGGAAATGAATTTCCATTTACACTATTAGGATCTTGAAAAAAGTGATCTGTTCTTGTAATTGGCGCAATATCAATATAACTATTACCAATGTAATTAGCATTAGCCGATACCCACCAGAATTTAGGGTCTCTATATTCTAAACCAATAGAAGCAGCCTGTTGTGGCATACCTGATTGTTTGTAGTTTTTAATATGAGTTACTCCATAATCTGCAATTGGATTGGTATTAGTAGGAGTAGCCAAACGGTCAACACTAATGCTTACATTTGGATTGTTTGCATAAATGTATTCTCCATAGGCTGCACTACCCGAAACTTTTAATGTAGAAGTAATTGGGTATTCCAAACCAAATTCTAATCCCATATTTCTTTTCGCTAATCCTGAAACCGTTTCGGCTACAAATGCGTTAGCTTCATTTAAAGTTGTAGTTGGGTCATCAATTCCTGCTCCATCCCCAAAGAAGAAAGAAGTTTCGGTTTGATTTTCAATTTTTGAGTAATATGCTGTAAGTCTCGTTTTTAATTTTGGAGAATTAATGATGTAACTTACGTCTGCACTTGAAATAGTTTCATTGCTCACTCCATTAGTTACATTATTGTTTACACGGGCATTACTAAATACATTACGTAACATTGGTGCTTTTGTCATATAAGTACCGTTGAAAGTCAAAAATTGTCTTCCTGTGATTTTATATACAAGACCACCTTTGAAACCAAAATTATCATATGATGACTTTCCACTGTACCCTAATGAGTTTGTTGTATAATATCCATTTTTATAAAGACCTTCTCTTTCGTATTCTGTACGAGAGAAAGATTGTGCTAGATAAAAATCTACTTTTTTATAGGTAAATTTAAATTGAGTAAAGGCGTCCAATTTAGTGGTATATAAATTGTAATTGTATCCAAAAGTATCTCCCACACCCACTTGACGGTTTGGATTATTTAAATCTATTTGTTGTTGATCTCCAGTTCCAAATAAAGTAACATCGTTAAAATAAGTACCTCCTAATAAATCCAATAAATTTTTGAAATTATGTGATTTCACTTTGGTAAAAGTACCACCTGCATTTAATACGATATTATCGGCTAATTGAGAACTTAATATAGCATTTGCATTCCATTGACTGTCATCAGTTCTATCTTCATACAATATGTATTTAGCTCCTTCACCTGCTTGATTTGCATTTTCGTTAGTTTGGTATAATTTGGCCCAATCAATTTGAGGACTAGTCAAAAAAGCTGCATTTGACGCTCCAATTAAATCAGGGGTTGGAATACCTCCTAAACCTCCTGGCAAATAAGCCGAAGGGTTGGTTAAGCCCACAACTACAGGATCATTTTCATACAACGAAGTATAATAACTTGGTAAATTTCTATAATAGGTTGGGTCTGGATTGTTTACACCTTGATAATCCAATCTACTATTTCCAATTTTACCAAATTGGTACGATACGTTTAGGTTTAAATTGGTTTTAGAAGTAATTTTCCAGTAATCGCTTAAAATAAAGATTGGCTCTTCAATTTCTTTGATTCTTGAATTTCTCGCTTTTCCATCTTGCCATCCCCAATACGCATTGTATTTTTCCCCTGCTAAATCTGTTATTTCTTTGGAATTTGGTGAATTTTTACTTCTTCTATTTTTGGCATATATAGCTGTAAAATTCAATGAGTTGTTTGAAGTTAATTTCTTTTCAACACTAGCAAATAATGAATTAGCATTATATGTTGTTCCATCAAAATAAGCACCATCTTCTACTGTAAATCGTCTAGAAGCCGAAACCACATAAGCCCATCCGTCATTTCTCATTCCTGAGGCAGTGGTTCCCATGATTCTACCATTGTAATTGGTATTAGTTCCTGCAAAAGAAATTCTATTTCCTTTTCTATAAATAGAGGCTCTAGTGTTAATTTCACTTGTTCCTAAAATGTTACCAAAAGTATAATCTGAAGGTGCTGAACCATTCGTGAACTCTTGATTTCTAGTGGCATCATTTAATCCACCCCAATCACTATATTGAGCTCTACCATCGTACACTTTATTCATATTGATACCATTAATCATAGTAACACCATATTCGCTGTCTAAACCACGTGTTCTAAAACGTGCTTGACCCCAATTAAAGGCTGCAGCTTGTTGAAATACATCTCTAGAAGCTTGCAATAAACCGGCAGTACTTTCAGAACCACTGTTGTCATCTCCTAAATCATTATCTGTAATACTGATTAAACTAGTTTGTTGTTCTTGAGTGATGTCTTCATCCAAAACCACAATTCCTAAGTCTAGAATTTTTCCAGCCACTACATCTACAGTAAGTAACTGGTCTTTAAAACCAACACTTTTTATCTGTAATAATTGACTGCCTACCGTTACCTCTTTAAATGTAAAAACACCACTAACATCTGTCAAAGTTGTTAAATTGGTGTTTTGAATAGAAGCAACTACATTTTGTAATGGTTTTTGAGTTTTAGAATCAACCACTTTACCTGTAAATCCGGTATTGGTTTGAGCAAAAACAAAAAACACTTGCATTACAAATAAAGTACTAATAACAAGTTTTTTCATAAATAAAATAAAATTAATTTTTCTTGTTGTCAAGTTTAATAAAAACTTAACAGCCGACAAATGTACATCATTTAATAATATTATCTACTTTTGACGCAAAGTTTATATGAAACTTGACATTAAATTAATATACGATTTATGAGAATTAAAAGCCTATTCGCCCTTTTCATTGTTTTTTTCGCAATTTCTTCAGCAAATGCACAGGCAAAAAAATATATTGTGCATACTGTTGCCTTTTATAATTTCGAGAATTTATTTGATACTATTAATGGCCCGAACATTGACGAAGAATGGTTACCCAATGGCGTTCAGAACTGGACTTCTGCCAAATACAAGCAAAAATTACACAATTTGGCTAAAGTATTATCGGAAATAGGGACCAATGATCAACAAAAAGAATCTCCAGTAATCATTGGAGGAGCTGAAATTGAAAACCGTGGTGTTTTGGAAGACTTGGTTAAAGAGCCTGCTTTAATTGGAAATGACTATGGTGTTGTTCATTTTGATTCTCCTGATAAAAGAGGGATTGATGTAGGTTTCTTATACCAAAAGAAACATTTCAAACCTACCAGTTATAAAAACATTCCGTTGTTGATTTACAAAAATCAATTGAATGCTTCAGCAAAAGAAAAAAATGATAAAGATGATGCTTCTGATGATAAATCAGAAATAGATAAAAACTTAGACCGGGTATATACCCGAGACATCTTATTGGTTACTGGATTTTTGGATGGTGAAGAAATCAACATTATGGTTAACCACTGGCCATCACGTTCGGGTGGTGAAAAGAAAAGTTCTCCATTCCGTGAAGCGGCTGGTCGATTGGACCGAAAAATCATGGATTCAATTTATAAAATCAACCCTAATGCCAAAATCATTTCGATGGGAGATTTAAATGATGGAACGTATAACAAAAGTGTAAAAGAAGGAGTAGGCGCGAAGCGAAAAAAAGAAGAAGTTCAGCAATTTGGGGTATACAACCCATTTGAGGAAATGTTCTATAAAGGTAATGCCACGTTGTTTTATAGAGATGCCGGCGATATTTTTGACCAAATCATGGTGTCTGAAACTTTAATCAAACAAGACTATTCTTCGTTCCGTTATTGGAAAGCAGGCATTTACAACAAACCTTTTATGATACAAACCACAGGACAATATAAGGGTTATCCGCTGCGACATCAGGCTAATGATGTGGGTTATAGTGATCACTTCCCAGCCTATATTTATTTGATAAAAGAATCCAAATAATTTTAAAAGTCCTGATCGCTCAGGACTTTTTTATTTTTTAACTTTACCCAAAAATACGTTATGGCTATACCGAAACCCTTCAACCTCAACCAATGGATTGCAGACCACCGGGAGGAATTAAAACCCCCTGTTGGAAATAAGAACCTCTATTTTGAATCTGAGGATTATATTGTTATGGTTGTCGCCGGTCCAAATGCACGAAAAGACTACCATTATAATGAGACCGAAGAATTGTTTTATCAATTGGAAGGAGAGATAACGGTATACATTCAGGAAGACGGGGAGAAAAAAGCCATGACCCTTAGAGCGGGTGATATGTATTTACATCCTGCTAAGGTGCCTCATTCCCCAGCTAGAACTGCCAACTCTATTGGATTAGTCATAGAGCGTAAACGAGCTGGTAAAAGGTTTACAGATGGATTGCTTTGGTTTTGTGATTCTTGTAATACCAAACTGCATGAAGTCTATTTCGAATTGCACGATATCGAGCAGGATTTCTTACCTCATTTCAAAGCATTTTACAACTCTGAGTCGCACAGAACCTGCCACAATTGTGGCGAGGTTATGGCAACTGACAGAAGGTTTATTCAATAACCTTTGTTATTTTATGTGTTAATGTTTTTAA
>JAHEHJ010000107.1 GCA_024644655.1 Flavobacterium sp. | reverse complement strand
CTAAATAAAGAGCCTGTAATACTAGCTACAAAACCCTTTGTAAGACCTCAAAACAAGACGTCTAACACAATTGCTGAACTTCCAGCAATGAAGGTCTTAAATCAAAGATTTGAAGTCGAAATCAAGGGCTCAAAAGAGGTTCATGGGTTAACTAGTGAAAACTTAAAGGATTTGTTGTCTGGATACTTTATAGCCACCGATTACATCCATCAGCTTTGGCTTGAGCACCCCTTCAACTTGATACTGACAGATGATTTAACATTGCATTTTGGCAAGGCCATTAAACTAGAGGGCTTCATCAGAAACAAGGACATTCCAGATATCTTCATAAAAGTTAAAACTACTAGGAAGCACCGAACGGGTGTTCTAATGCACGAACTTTCGCACCACTTAGCCAATAAAGAAGCGAAACAGAAGAACATAAGAACAACAAGCCACGGACCTCTTTTCAAAAAACACATGAGGCTCCTGTTTCAACCATTGCTAGTGGATCGAACTTATTACAAGAAAAATGAGGAGCTGAGTTACCATCTAACATATGAAGCTAGTAGGTTTTCTCCAGAAAAGGATATTTGCCTATAATTTTTATATTTGGATATACTAATTTAGCTCAGAGATTTAGTTAAGAGAAAACGCTTAACTTTATTAAATGAAAACTTGTGATTCAACAACACTCGATATGATGCAGCAGCCAAACCAGCACAATAAGAATATCATTTTCCAGTGAAAACTACACTGTCATGCACCTTAGAAGGCTTTTTGGATGATATAAATTTGGTGAAGCAATTAATAGATCAGCTTTACCAGTTCAGCCGCATGTATTGGAAAAGCACCAATCAACAAAGTTTACCAGTTACAACCCTTTACCCCAAAATGGTAGCAGAAATGTACCCCCACTTTGAGAACGAACACTTATCCAATTTTGGTAAAAATAATTTGTGGTTTTTATAAAAACACCAGTACTGATTAATGGAACTAAACAACATTCTAAATACTGAAAATATAAATATTGAGCAGCTTCAAAAAGGATTGAAGCACATTGGGCTTAATCTATCCAGATTTGATGGAGTTGTGGAAGAACAGATTCCTGGACTTTTAGAATTATTTAAAATAATAGTTGATATTGATCCAAAGACAACAACCAAGTTTACCAAAATGGATCTCAGGTTAAAACTTGAAAAGGTTTTGAAAGGTCAGCCAATTAAAAATCACAGAAATACTTCATCTGCCAAAGAGTTAACAGGAAAAAAAGTGCCTGTAAGTGATCAACTAAAAAACAATCACCAAAATTCAAATGTCAACCAACAGCCACAATTAGCTTCAATAAATAAAAAGCTTGGTAAAGTCAAATTTTTTGATTCCACAAAAGGATTTGGTTTTGTGCATAGTTTCACGGATAACAAAGATTGTTTTATCCATGTATCAAAACTTATTACATCAGGTATTGATGAGGATGATATTGTAATTTTTGAAACAGTTGCACCAGGGAAAAAGCCTGGTGAATTAGATGCAATTAAAGTTTCTAATAAAATTCCTGTTTTTATTTTCAATAAAGAGTCTTCGTCAAAATCCTTAGCCTATCCACTATTAGGTAGCCAATTAGAAAATGAAATTGCTTTAACAGAGAAATATGAGACTGGATTTGCTACTGTGACTGCTCATTATCGGGCCTCAAGTTGGAGGACTTCGGTTATACCTTCTGAAATAATTCAAAAAACAGAATCACTTTTATTTGGTAAGGCCATAATTGTAAAACTTTTACCCAACCTCAATGAATATAAGGGCACAATTGAATGGCTAACATCGTTTTTACAAACAGAACTCAAAGAAGACGAAATAAATTCAATATACATAGATGTAATCAACAATTTTGAGCAGAAGACAATTCCTGAAATAAATAAGGAAATAAAGAACATCAAGGACATTTCATTCTTTAAAATATACTTAGAAGAAAAGAAGAAAACACTGAATAAAATTAGCTTTGTTTTGTGGGCATTGGGCGAAGTTGAAAAGTTACCCAATCCCTCTAGCCAAGAAGAAGTTGACATATGGCGATTTGAAGTGTTACCATCATTAGATTGGAAGACATTACAACAAGTTTTAACTAAACTTATTTCTGAACAAGGTCCAACAAAGCAAGTTGAAGAATCATATAAGTATTTAATTGGCCAAGGCTGGGAGATTAACAGTAAAGAAGAACTGCAAGCTGTTACTTTATTTCTGGAAGCATTTAAAACTGCCTTCCCTTCCATCCCATTGGAAGAAACTAATTATAGATGCAATGCCAATCAGTTTTATATAGAACTATATAATTCAGGTTCAATAAAAGAGCTTTCGGAAGCTCGTACAAAGCAATACATTGAAGAGTTAAAGACTGATGATGAAAAAGCTGCCTTCATAGAAAAGCTGCCATCTGATAAAATTCTATCCTATTATTTTTCTTTTCCATCCCTATCAAATTATCAAGAAAAATACATTGCTGGCATACTTGAAAGCGAATTTTCAAAAATTGACTTTTTGTGTTTCGACTTAGAATCCGATGGTGAGAAAATAAATGAGTTTGCCTGGAAAAGCAGATTAGGCGTTAAAAGCGAATCGGATTTTAAAAAGCTGGAAGATGGTATTGCAGAACTGGTAACTCTTATAAATTCAGGTTGTTTAATTATTGGTCAGAACATTAGGGAGTTTGACTTATCTGTATTATCAAATCATGGGGCTTCGCCATCTTCTGATTTTATTTGGGATACTCTCGATGTTGAAATGTTGCTTAATCCAGAACGATTTAGTTACGGACTTAAAACACAACACAGTGCAGCATCAGATACGGAACTCACTTATCGTTTATTCAAAAATCAATTATCAAGGATAATAGTTTCGCAAAGTAATTTAGATAGTCTTAAAGAATTATTGCCTTCAAAAGCAATCGAAGCAATTAATCAAATTAGCAGTAATTCAAATTGGGCATTGTTGGATTATGAATATTTTGTAAAACAGGCCAATGAATTTTTCCGTCCTAATCCCACAAACCAGAATATTTCTGAACAGACATTTAATCAACTCACAGAAATATTAAATGAAGAGGGGAATAAGGTTGTAATTGCTCCTGAATTTCTTTGGAATACATTATCCCATCAATTTGACCTCACATTTTATTCGGATAATAAGTCTTTAGGCTTTTGCTTAAATAAAGAAAAAATAGAAGCAACTCTTGGTGATGACAAGTTACTCAAAGCTATCCTTTTTAAATTTGCGGATTTATGCATTTCAAAAGGGTTACAACCTTACTTTCAGCACCTACCAATAGCAATAAGATTAAAACTTAATAGCGAGCAATCAACGTTAATATGTGACAATATTGATGTTGACTTTGGAAATATTAATCACAAGCCTATCTGCATTAAGCCAACTGATATAGAAATCCTAAAGCAGCATGGTAAACAAGTTTCAGATTTAAAAGTAATTATTGTTGGAAATGAATTATACAATCTAACAAGTAAATTACAATTAGGCCAAGACCTTGATTTTGCTACAATTTTCGATAGATTAAAAAATGAACCTATATGGCTACAAATGTCTGGTGGTAAAAGTTTCATTAGTCTCGAACAAAGTCATTGCAGACAATTGGGCATTACAGAGTTTCCTGAATTTGTTCAAAATATTTGGTTAGAAAAAATTGGTAAGGGCAAATTCAAAGTATGGTGTAATCTCAACTTCGAGGCCTGTATAAATGATTTGCCTATTAATGAGGCCCATTATATTGATTGGGTAGATGAAACCATTACAAAAACAAATTCATTCATTATAAGGCCAGATGCCAGGAAGTCTGGTTATATAGCTGAACCAAAAAGGGTTAATCCTGAATCGTTGTATAGGAAAATATATTGGGTATATCAATTCAAATTATTTGAGGGTATTGGCAATACAAATAATCCCAAAGTTTTAATTGTAAACGATGAATTGGAAACTGAAAGGCTTTCAGCTTATGCAAGGCGTAAAGGGTATTTTATTCCTGATACAAAGGCTTCATTGCCAAGACAGGTAGAATTACTGCATACACATAGATCACCTAACAAACTTTTAATAGCTTCTTTCTTAACCTTAGACAAAATAATTTCAAGCAACTATACTGGCCCATTAGATTTTATATGGGATAGTTTTTTGCTACAAGAGAAATTGCAAATGTTGAAGGGAAAGATACCGGTAGAATTTGAAACTAATGAAGAACAAAAGGAAGATGACTATCAGGCTGACATTAATGCGGTTCAAAAGGATTACGATTTGTTTTCGCTAATAAAGCTGCACAAACCACTTATTGATTATTACTATAAAATGCTTTATGATAATAATCCAGATTCGCAGCTATTCCTTTGTGATACAAGGCTGACTGACTATTATGGTATTGAGAAAAGTTTAAATCTTAATGCTAAAAGTGTTCAGATGTGGTTTAAGGAAGCAGATTACGATACAGATAAGGAAGTTGCAGCGGAGTTCTTTTCTTCAGCTCATGAGAATGCAGACACCGACTTTAATATTGATGAAGCGAAAGAAATACTCCGGCAAATCTTTTTGATTCCAGAAGAGGGTGGTGTTCCATATCCCTGGCATGATTATCAGCACCCATGTTTAAATGAAATTTTACCGGCAAAAAAGGATTTGCTGATTTCCTTACCAACTGGAGCAGGTAAATCTTTGTTATTTCAAGGACCGGCCTTATTCCGTTCAGCATTTTCGTGTAAGCTTTCAATTGTTATTAGTCCACTTCGAGCTTTAATGCAAGATCAGGTAGATGCTCTTTGGAATAAGGGCTTTTATAGCAATGTTGAGTTCCTAAGTGGAGACAAATCTCATGTAGAAATTAGAGATATTTATCGAAGGATTTCTGGTGGCGAGGTTACTCTTCTTTATATAACACCAGAACGGTTTAGGTCTCGTTCATTTGAAAATTGTCTTCTTACAAGATTGGATGCTGATAGTGGATTAGAGTATGTTGTATTCGATGAGGCACATTGTATTTCGCAATGGGGTCAGGAGTTTCGTCCTGATTATTTGAATGCAGGCAGAAAAGTTGCAGGTTATTCCGGAGTCTATCAAATGCGTAAGCTGCTATTTTCTGCAACAATTTCCGAACAGGTTTTTGAAGAAATAAGTATTCTCATGCCAGGCGTTGTAACTGTAGAAGGCACAGAGAAAAGTTACAATCCGGTAAGAGACCACATCAAAATGGATTTCAAACATAATGTGGTTGAAGATGATAGGCTTCTTGAAGTAGCGAATTACTTAAAATCGGGCAAATTCAATCCAAAATTAAGCCGGGCAATCATTTTTGTTAAGAGCAGAAAAAAAGTTGAAGAATGCTCTCTAATAATGTCTGACAGTTTAAAAGATGTATTTGGTGCTGAGTGTAGTTTTGCAGAAAAAGTAGGTGCGTTTCATGCAGGAATGGATGCAGAAGATAGAAAGGATACTTATGAAAAATATAAAACGGGTGAAATTCTAATTCTCTTTGCAACAAAAGCATTTGGTATGGGAATGGATATTCCAAATATTCATTTTGTAACCCATTATTCACCGCCTAGTACGTTTGAGGATTTTCTTCAGGAAGTTGGTAGGGCTGGTAGAAACGAGAAACAACGATTGGAAGCAGGTTTTAATAATAGTGAAAATCCGATTAAGACACTTTGCCTTACTACCAATAATGATTTCGCAAAATTAAAAGACCAACTGCATGAAAGCAGAATTTCATGGCATGAGGTAAAGGATTTTAAACAGGTATTGGAAGAATATATCGCAAGGTTTAAACCCTTGACACCGGATACTGAAATTCCAGTAGCAGTTCCGTTCAATCTGTATTCAAATGAAAAAGGTTCTGTAAATGATGACCTTGATAACAAGTTCAGAATTGCATTGCATTGGCTTGAACGTTTAGAAAGAATTAAATTAGGGTATTTCACAATTACGCATTTAGAATTTGATTCTGCATCATTAAACAAATTAGCTGAACGTATAAATAAATGTCCTGATAAGGATTGCGAAAAAGTATGTCATGCTATACTTGAATTACTTCCAAGTGATGCTCAATCTAATAAAGTAGTACAACTTTCTATTGCATCGTTACGAAGCATTTCCAAGCTAAGTCTTGAAAACCTATTTACTGCTTTATTAAAAAATCATGCTGCGGGTATATTAAAACTATTGCAAGATGTAGTTATTGAGCCAACTAAAATTCGTTTAGATGAAACAAATCATTGCAAGAATATTTATTATGAGAATGAAAAGTACCCAGCCCTGCAAGTGGTATTTTCATTAGCATCTAAAATACTGGGCTCAGTTCCTTCTAACATCCCCAAGTTTTTTGAAGGAGAGGAATTAGATGATTTCTTAAAGGAATCTGTAAATGAAAATATTAACTTTAAGAAGCTACCCTGGACAAAGAAAGACAATGCAGAAGGTCAAACAAAGGAGTACAACAATTACATCAAAGATATTTTCAAAAAGAGAAGCAAACATGCCTTTACTATCATTCGATTATTGGGGAAGACTAAACACGAAACTAAAATGGAAAAGGTTACTGATGGTAACCGGAAAGTCAGAATAAAGCAGTCAATATTTAATGGCTATCACAAAAAGGAAGAATGGTCAAATAAAATCACACAATTAGAGAAAGACTGCATAAAACTATTGGATTATGTAGCAAAGCAATACTTTGATAAAAACATAAAGAATTTCAACTGGCCGGATATTATTTCCGATTTGGATTTTAAGGGAAACGTACAATACTTATCCGACTTGCTCTTTATATTATCTGTATTAGGATATAGTAAAACCGGAGGCTTACTTCCTACTGGTATTGAGATTTACCTTACCTCAATCGAGAATATTGACGAAACAGATTTGCAATCGCCTGATAAAAAAATATTTGAAGAATTTGAGGAAACAAGAAAAGTAAGAGAACTAAAATTGATTGCATTAGAGGTTTTGGCTGGATTCCAAAAAGGTGGTTTGGGTAATGATGCAAGTGCAGTCAGAAAAAAGCAAGATTCTTTTATTAGGAAGTACTTTGGATGTAATTCATTGGAGAGTTTATTGCAATTATTGCAGGATGAACTTCCACCGAATGACCCGTTGCTTGTTAAATGGAGGGGTGATGCTATAAAAACTGAAGAAGACCGGCTGAATGAGGAACAACGTAAAGTTTATGATGCCGAAATAAACCAGCATATTAATGTTATGGCTGGTCCTGGTTCCGGCAAAACACATACATTGACTCTTCGTGTTGCAAGACTAGTGCATCATATTGGGACAAATCCAGAAGAAATTTTAGTGCTGGCATATAACAGAGCAGTTGTTTCTGAATTGAAAGAAAGGTTAGGCCGCCTATTCAACGACTTGGGTTACGGAAATTTAGCAAAGAGAATCAAGATATTTACCTTTCATGGTTTGGCTAAAAGATATTGCCAAAATGAAATTAAAGGACAACCATTCGATGAATGGGAAACAATTTTGCTTGATCAACTGAATAATGCTCCTGGGCAAATAATGAATCAATTAGCCCCATTAAAGCATGTTTTGGTAGATGAATTTCAGGACATTAATAATGTAAGAATTAGGCTTTTAAACAAACTGCATGAATTAACCGACTCTCATTTGTTTATTATAGGCGACCCGAATCAAAGCATATATGGCTATGAAAGAATAAAAGAAGGTGGAAGCATGAGCCCTTGGCCATACTATGCTGATTTTAATGAGATATTCAATCCAACTCAATTTGAATTGTATGACAATCACCGGTCTTATCCGGCAATTTTGAATTTAGCAAGTCAGATATTGACACTTCCGGAAGAGCACCAACATTTAATTCCAAGACCAACAAGAGTTCCTGATGAGAATTTCATCGCAAATTATGCTCAAATCATAGACAGGACACAGCAAAGGGTTGATTGGTGGGATCAGATTTCAAAATTAATGCAAGAAAGAGTTGGGCAACGGCCATATAAACAGATAGCAATTCTTTTCAGAACAAACAATGAGGTATATAGAGGCTTTCAAAAAATAAAAGGACTTAATCTTCCCAATATTAGAATCCGTATTCAAGGTAGCTTACCTTATGAGTTCACTCGTATAAGAGAATGTCATGCAGTTATTTTGTTCTTAAAATCTAAAATTGGCCAACAAATTCCGTTAGATTTCAAACAAACATTTCGTGTATTTATAAACGACCTGATAAACAACAACCAAAATTGGAATCATTTTTACATTAGAGTAATTCATGCACTTGTTTTGGAATACTTGGAAGAACAAGATGAAAGTCAGGTATTCGATAATTTATTAGAGTTCATAACCGAATTAACCTATAAGGATGATGGTCAATTGTATAAAATATATGAAAAACATTTAGATAGTATTTCGGCTGCAACTCATGAAACGGAAATAGTTTTAACTACAATGCACAAGGTTAAAGGGCTCGAATTTGATAGCGTTATTATCCCTCCATCATTCTCAAATTTACCTTTAAAAAACAACGACCTGTTAACTCAAGCAGAACTTGTGGAACAGTTAGACGAAGAAAAACGATTGGCATTTGTAGCTTATACAAGAGCAAGGTATCGTTTGCTAATCTTCAAACATTTTAGAGAAATTGCGTTAGCAAATAATAACCGCTATGTTATTCCTGAAAATACAAATGTTGGCCTGGGCATTCCTGTACAGCCGGAAATTAAAAAACTAAAAATAGGCTGGGCTGCTAAAGCATTTAATTTTAATGGCGGTGTAAACAGTTATATTAATACTTCGGTCAAAAGTGGTGATTTTGTTTTTGTAAGAAGGAGAGTTGTTCCATACAACGGCACACAATTTATTGTTCATGAGCTGCTAAAGGAAAACACAACAAGACCCATTGGAGAATTAGCAGGTAACGCCAATATTGTCAGACACCACCAAACTGTTTCAGGATTTGTTGTGAACGAAGTGGTGGTTTGGTCATATGAGGACACTTGCAAATTCGATTCAGAGAATGATACAAATTTTGCAAGAGATTGGTGTCAGGAAGCAAGGAATCAGGGTTATATTTATTTGGTAGATTTTGCTGGCTTTGGTATTCCGGCTGAATAACTCAAATTCTTTTCAAATAAAAAAGGGGCTGCATTGCCCCTTTTTTGATATTAAATATTATGAATTATTCAGTTAATATAACTGTAGCAGCGGTTATTTGTGAGTTTCTTTCTTTTACCTGAAATTCTCTTCTTACAGCTTAAAATTGCTTATTCATTGCAACAATAGCTGCAATATGCTTAGTTTGGTCAAGGTATGTAATCTACAAACCCCATATTACTTGGACTCGCTTCCTGAGGAAGTGCTCTACGTCAAGAAAGTTATAAAGGAAAAAATCAATAATTACCAAGGAATAATTCCCAAATTAGGGATTGAACGATGGGATTGAACGATGGGATTAACCAGTATTTAACGCACATCCCAAAGAGAAGTTTGAATTGGGTTGACGAGGTACATTTTTTATTTTCCTTTCGTTAAAATTCTAGAAATAAGAAACACTTTCAAAGAAATAGGAAGTCTTTCTTTCCACTTTTTGCTGACGATTTACAGGCCTTAATGTCTTTTAATTTGTTGAAAATGTAAACTATTTACTGCTTGGAACCACAAACGGCTTATTCTCATTTAGGTATTCTTCCCATTCTTTACGTGATCCACGAAAAACATTCAGATCCGCTCGGTGGGTGATTTCCATTAGGTCTGCATTGATGTTAAACTGCCAAAAAGTACAATCCATCATAGCAGGTCGCCAAGCATTAGTCGAGCTTAGCCACAGGGTGTGTTCATCAAATTCCTTATCTACAAAATCTGAATAACCATCACCATTTGTATAAATGATTGGTTTTTGTCCTGTCATTTTCCTAATGTGTTTCATAAAATCGTGCAATCGTTTGATAACAATGTTTCGATGAATTTTTGGATTGTGATGCTGTTCTACATCCACAATGAGAGGAACTTGAAAGGTATGCCCTTTGATTTGGGTTAAGAAATGTTGAGCTTGTTGCTCTCCGTCTGTGTCAAATCTGAAAAAATGATAGGCCCCAATCGCGATTCCTTTGTCTTTGAACCCTTCATAATGGGTTTTAAAATCCCGATCAATTAATGATTTTCCTTCAGTAGCTTTTAAAAAAACGAAGTCCAAACTATCCAAACCCTCATAAATTATTTTACCATTATGATGAGAGAGGTCCAAACCTCGAACCGAATACTCAGAAGCAAGATGCCAAGGGTCTCTATCTGGGCGTTTTCTTTTTCGAGAACCTACTTGTTTCCAAACTAGAATACTAACCAGGCCGAAAAAAAGAAAAAAGAAAAACATGGTTTTTTTTAACATATGGAAATAAAAAATGGATTTAAATTTTATACGCTTATTTAGTCAAAATAATGATTTCGTTTTTTTTGTTATCAATTATTATCTTGCCATATCGGCTCATCGCACTTTGTCCAAAAAGTATATTAGAACCTTTATTTTTTGTAACTGAGGCTTGCACATTTTTCAAAACCAGGCCTCCAAACTCAACTTTTTTAAATATCAGGGTTTTACAAATTTCTAACGACCCATTGGCCATCTCATAGGTTCGCTCTCCAGTAAAATCTTTTTCACTCAATAATTTATTTTTTAACATGAAGTCCACTTCTGTCTGCGAAATGGATATATCGGCGGATCCTGTGTCCATCAACATAGGTAACGGAAGTCCATTAATTTTACCTACTACCTCAAGGGTTCCATCTAATTTAGGCATGTATGGGATTTTGTAAACCTTTGGCCTCGATTCATTTAACTTTGTGGATAAAACTTCAATATTCAATCTTTTCTTTTCTCGGTCAAATTGAACTTTCCATTTGGCAATTAAGTTTTTAAAATCATTCCCGTTCCTTAGATAATCTAGGTCATGATTTTGAGCTACTTGGACGAAATCCCGAAAGCCTTTTTGAAAACAGGTATCAAGGTAGACTAATGATTCCTTTTTCATTTTCATTAATGAAAAAAGACAAGCAGCAGTAAAATAATTTCCGTCAGTCGGATTTACTTGGATTAATTTTTGAATCCATTCTTTAGCTTTTTCATATTGGCCTAATTCAAAATAAGCAAATTGTCTTACACTCCCTGATTCCACTAAAAGCGTATCCATTTCAATTATTTTTGTAAAATCCGCTTTTGCCTTTAGAGGTTCTCCTAATTTTTTTGCAAATAACCTCCCCCTACGTAAATAGGTATAACCAAAATTTTTGTTTAAATCAATACTTGCATTGTAATCAGCTAAGCCTCCAGCTGTATCATGCAAAAATTGCTCTTTTACCAATGCTCGGAAATAATAGGGCCATGAAACCCCAGGAGATAATTTAATCGCTTGGTTAAAATCCTTTAGTGCTGCCACATAATTCCCAATAAGTCGGTTGGCATTTCCCCGATAGATAAATTCATAGGCAGATCCTTCAGGATCTAATGAAATAGATTTGGTGTAATCCCTGATCGCTAATTGATAATTTCCCATGTCATCATAAACCAGTCCACGTTTGCTATGATAATTGGCAATTTCGTCATTAGGGCATAGTTCTAAAATATTTGTATAATCCAAAATTGCCTTATTGTAATCTTTTTTGTCGGTGAAAATTTGTGACCGAATGTCCAACAAATAATGATTTAGAGGTGACTCTTCAATTAACTCGTTAATTTTTGCAAGTGCAAGGGTATAATTTTTTTGGGCATAAATGACATAGTTATCTTGCATCACTATATTTTTAGGATCCAAGACCAGCGAATTATAGGCATTCGTGATGGCCTCATCATACTGATTTAGATAAAAATGGGCAGAGGATTTAAATACGTAGGCAGCAGGTAGGTTTATGTTCAGACTAATTAAATAGTCAGCCTGTTTTAATACTTCCACATATTTTTTCTGATTTTGATAAACTCTGCAGGTAAGATCTAATGCATCTGAATTTATTTCATCAATACTTAAGGCTTTTTTTAGGTCTGACAAAGCATTTTCATATAATTCTAAATCAAAGTAATTTTTGGCCCGATTAATGTACACCTTTATATGGCCAGGGGCTATTTTAATAGCTTGCTCATAGGCATTTTCAAACTTGGCTGTATCTTTTAATTTGACATAAATATCTCCTTTGGTTTGCCAGTAATTGCTCAATAGGCTATCATTCGTTTGTTTTAACTGAATGGCCAAATTAATTTGGGTTAGAGCCTTGGCTAGTTCCTCTTTCTCTATATAAATCAAGGAGCTATAAAAATACGCTTGGCTTTCTTTTGGATTTTGAATGATTTCTTTGGCAAAGAATTCAAAAGCTTCATCGTATTTGTAATCCTTAAAATAATTAATCCCTGATTGAAGGTTGTAGGTTTGGGGAAATGCGTTAAATCCCACAAATAGCAAAATGAATAAAAGGGCATTTTTCATTATAAGGTTTTAAAAAGGGTACATTTGGTTAATATAGGTATCCAAATCATAGTCAGGAGTATCTTTTAGTAGATAAGCGAATTGTTCAGCGAATAATCGTGAAAATTGAATCATAGGTTGAATTTCTTTTGAGGGAATATGAATTTTCATATAACTCATATTAGTTACCACTTCAGAACTAAACCCTGTGAAAGGAATAAACATAAATACGATGTTCATCCTTTCGTATAATTCGTAATTTTCAATAATCCATTCTTGTAGATTTTCTTCTACTAGCATTTCGAAATCACACCACTTATAAAGAGCCTCATTACAGAATATGTTTACCTCCTCAATTTGTTCAACCAAAGCTCCAAATTCTTGGTAATAATCAGTAAATAGGCCAAAATTCCCGTACTCTGAATGTACCCATTCATAACTTCCTACTTTCCTACTTAATTTACTATACGCTTTATCTAGTCGTTTTAATTCTGTTAAATTTAACACAATAGGCTGTTTCTTTTCGATTAAACGAACTGCGTTTTCACAAGCCAATTTAAGTCTTAAAAATTCCTTATCTGGATAAAGTGCTTTGCCTGGAGCCCAAAAGTTTTTGTGAATTTTACGGTAAAGGTGCATAATCTTTGTCTCTTGATCTCAAAATATAATAAAACAGATTATCTCTCAGAAAATACATTTGGTCCTCCTTAGTGTAAGAGAGAAATTCTTCCCATGTGATGTCCATATACTGTTTTAATAACTGGGCATAATGTTCAGTATAAAGCGTAGAAAATTCAAAGATTTGCACTAGGTCTTCTTTGTGCATGTGAATGCCTAAATGACTGATTCGGTAGTAGTCGTGGCTGTTGCAATCACAGTCGGAATTGTAAAATAGGTGTTTTACAATTGTTTCGTTCAGGTCTTTGTAGGAGAATAACCAGTTTGTAAGATCCCGCTCTACGCTCATGTCAAACTTCTTGTAATCATCCAGTGCAAAGAAGGCATTCCAACCTTCCTTATCCATAAAAAGATAACAGGTATGGACGGCATCGAATAGGTAAAAGAATCGATCGAATCTTTCGTAAAATTTAAGTTCCATTTCTACTTCATGAAATAGCTCCATGTATTGATCTATGACGGCTTTCAAATCAGTCATGCGGTAATTTAAGACGTCGTCTGTTAGAATATCAGCATAGGCAGCATCACACCGTAGCAATAAATCTGTGTATTCTGCTGTTGGTACAAATTCAGGCAGAGCATCTAAACCTGGTTTCCATTCGAAAGGGTCTTCTGTGCGATCAAAGTCTATCATTCTTAGTCCTTATTAATTGCAAAAAAATATACAAAACATTGTCAAACAGAATATAAACGTGTATACATATTAACCCTCAAAACCATTTCTTAATATTATTTGTAACAATGTAAAACCCAAACAAGCTAAGGATATGACAATTATTATAACTGTCATAATCATTAAGAACATAATAGTATTACGCTCTTCAGGAGTATTTGGTGTCATGATTAGAATTTCTTGCTAAAATAACTTCTTTTAATAAATAATACTCTCTAGCTGGAAATATAGATAACCATGGTCCAAAGAATAACGAATAGGTCATTGTCCAAGGCTAAGATAAAATACCCTTCTCAAAATAAAGAATATTAAAATCATCGTAAATCCAGAATACATATTTTAATTCAAATCCATTTAATCATTTAGTTAATCGATAAGCATTTGAAGAAAAAATACTGTTTCAATAAGGTAATTAATAAGTTCTAAAATCACAAGCGAAATTCGTATTCCTATTATAAAATCCAAACCCTTACAAGCTTGTCATTTTTGCTTCCCCTTTATTTTATCCCCCAACTTTGTGTCAAGTTTTCACCTAAACAATAAACGAAATGAAAAACAATTCATCAAACACCCAATCTATGACGCACCGTTTTTACAAAAATGAAGGTATTTGGTATATTGACTTACCAGAATTTTTGGAGGCAGGATTAGGAACAAAGGCCAACTTAATGATGGTCTGCGGTGCTGATACCTTTCTGGATCATTTATCTAATCAAGAAAATGAAGTGACCGTGCATATTGAAACCGAACCTTATGCAGAGCAAACCTATTCTCTGAAGAAAATAGGTATTGGGAAAGACCAAGATCAACTCGATGCTGTCGGACATGCTCCTGTTAACTATGGGGCATATTATGAAGCCGACCAAAATAATCATCTTTTATGGTTGTGTCCAGTGACTGAATATGTGTTTGGTGGGGGCTATCCAGACAATATTTACATTCATGTGGTGCCTATGGATAAGCCCAAAACCTTTTACCACATTATCGCAGATGAGAGTGGTTCGATGGCAGATTGCATTAATCAAACCGTAAATGGTCTTTTCGAACAACGAAATAAAATCACGGAATTACAATCAAGGTTTCCTGAACAAGAAATTCGAGTGGGGCTTACCTATTTTAATAGTCGGGTGCGAACAATATTTCAGAATTTGGCTGTCCACCAAATGGCATTGCAAAACATTAATAATTACCATCCTGCTGGACAAACAGCACTTTTAGATGCCATAGGGCAGACAATAAAACAAATAGAACAACAAGTTACGTCTCTTAAAGATTCCGTTGTGATTATCATTTTAACGGATGGGTATGAAAATGCTTCCCAAATTTTTACCTTGCAACAAATCCGTGAATTAATCTCGCAAAAAGAAGCAAGCGGGCGTTGGACCTTCTCCTACCTTGGAGCAACCTTAGATGCGGTAGAAATGGCTGAGCAATTGCATATCAAGAAGCAAAATGCCATGGCTTTTGACAAGACACAGATGCAACAAGAAGTTTGGAACAAACTATCAGATTCCATGGATTCTTATCTAGACAAAAAACGTAGAGGAACTTCCTTGGATGAATTTTATGACAAAAAATAAACATGAAAGCAACACTTTTTCGTGGGGACGACCTTAATCAAGAAACCTTTGAGGCCATTTTGCAATTATTGCAAGCTATTTCGGGCATGAATAGCTTTGTAGGAATAGAGGATCTTATTCTTTTGCCTGACAAAAGGGTGCTAGCCTGGGAGGATCTATTTGATCTTTCCCAAACGGCACGGGTTAAATATGCAATTAATGATGAAAGTTTTATCTTCATTTTAACTGAAAAACCTAATGCACATAATTTTTTTGGATATTTAGACCCTCAGCATCCTAAAAATGGGTTTGTTCATGTAGGTGATTGGGAGCGATTCATTCATTGTCCTAAGGAATTACCCGTGGCCTATCATATTTTGGCCCTGATGGTCCAACATTACATGGTGGAAAATGAAAAGCAGTTAGCCCATATCTTGCACCGAGAACCCATCGGCTGTGTGAATGATTTCTGTCAAAATAAAAAAGAGGTTATTTTAAAAATGCGTACGGCTGATATCTGCCCAAAATGCATGGAACGATTAGTTATAAAACTTAGCCCTCCCGAATTAAATCATGTATTCGAATTATTGGAATCCTTAAGGATCAAAATGCTGTTTTCTCAAAACATGCGTCAGCACATTGAACCGAGCCCTTTGGAGCTAACAACGGATTTTAAAATACTAATACCCGCTTATGGGAATTTGGAGATCCGAATGAAACCATTGGAAAAAACTTTGTATATTTTGTTTATGAACCATCCCGAGGGGATTATGCTTTCAGACCTTATAGATCATAAACAAGAGCTTTATGCAATCTACCAAAACATCTCTTCCCATGGATCACTATTGGAAATGCGGCATTCAATTGATGATTTATGCAATTACACTAGCAATTCTACGTCAGAAAAGCTCTCTAAAATCAAAGGGCATTTTGAACGGGCTTTGGGGAAAGAATTAGCAAAACACTATTATGTTCAGGGGGCGAGAGGGGAAAGAAAAGGGATTGCGTTTAATTGTATAATCTAAAAAAATATTCAATTCAATTATTAACTTAGTTTTGCTAACCTAATGGTTTAAAATTGGGGAGTATTACACTAATTATTATCTTTCGAAATAAGAAAATAGGTTTTTTTAAAAATCAAATCTTTAAATGAAAGCAACTAAAGAATTCGAGATTATCCATACCGTTGGGAAAAGTATAAAATCTGAGAATGGACAATATAAGTTTAAGATAATGTCCATTGATGAGAGCACTGGCCACATCTTCAAAGAAACGGAAGGCAAAGAGTTTAAAGCCTACCTTCTAGTGAAACATTTTAATGCAATCTACAAGGAAATCTCAAAGAAGGATAAGTCACTTTTACCTTTGAGTCTACTTTATTTTGCAGAGGACTTCGTTCCGTTTCTTAATGGTGTTCTAGGACCTAAGTTCAAATTTAAGTTTGTCAATAAACATAAAATTGAGGTAGTAAAGCCCCTAATAGATATTTTTGAGGATGAAGAGGCCTATTTTAAAGATACGTTCAGGCTAGAGATCGAATTGGACCAATATCCTATGGTTGCTAACAGATGTGCAGTTAGAATTGAGCCTAATAAGCTTTTCATAGATTGGCTAAATTACACCTATGAGGATTATATTGATAGTTCAGTAAAGGTACTTAAGGCAACTACGTTTCTTATCAGAGATGTGGAAGAAGATCATTTGATGGAAAGCTGGTTGAAGCGTAACTACAGCAAAATATTTGAAATTCAGCTAAACAACTATTGCACAGACGAATCACTATGGCCACAGAGGCGACCTTATGCTGTTTTCAAGAAATGGTTCAATATTGGCTTCAGTGATATGATCATAGACCTTGAGAAAGGCCCTATAGAAATGATGTAGTAACACCAAACAACTTGATAGATGCTAAAGTATTATTGTATCGCTTGGTTAACGATTTTACTTGTTGGATGTGATGCCAAACCAATCGATTACGATAAACGCACTCATAGAGCTTCATATGTTCGCTCTAGTTCAACGCAATCTGGCCAGCTTAGGATAGAATGGGAATAAGCTCTTCAAGTCGAGCTTTCAAGAACAGGCTCAACTCTCGGAGCTACTATAACAGGAACAAGAGCAGGAAAAAGTTGAGAAACAAGTAGGGAGGAAATACCCCCTACAATAATAACAATGGAATCAATGATAATGCCACGCCAATTGCTGCAATGGTCCAGTAGGTGTTCATTGTCTTCTTGGTTATATTAAGTGTTTCTACTTTTACTTCCTCTTGCATCTGGGCCTTTCTAAACTCAGAGCAATCCTTCTCCTTTTGATTAAAGTAAGCAAACTCACGGTCGCTCATTTGAGCTATGTTTTTGGACTTCAGGGCAACATATAATGAATCATTGCAAGGTGAAGGAATTGGCGATTGAGAGAATCCTACAAGTGATCCAGTAAGCAAGGCGATTGTAAGGGCTAATTTTTTCATGGTGTTATATTTTGATTGTCTCCAAAGGTTAGAAAAGTCTCTGCCACCTAAGGTCACCTATCATCAATTGAACCTATCTGTCAAAATATTTTACCTGTAAATCATTATTGTGTTATAATTAGGTATTTGCCTATTGCTTTGTACTTCTATTATTCGATAGTTTTAGACTTTATTCTAATCCTATGTTTAATCAAAATAGAATATACCGGGTGTTTCGGTTGATTAACCTACTGAAATCTTCCCCCTCAAAGTCCATCAAAAGGCTTGCAGAATCGATGGACGTATCTGAAAGGTCTTTATACAGATATATTGATTTACTAGCAGAAGTTGGGTTTGATGTACAAAAGGATTCCTTTAATCGGTATTATCTGAAACATGATAACATAGAATCCTTTACCAAGGAGGAAGCAGAACTGATTAACCAATCAATTACTTCCAATCATAAAACTAATCCACTGATAAGATCTATCAGAGCAAAGCTTGAATCACTGGGTGAGCTAAACGCTGCCTCTAACGAGATTGTTGCCAGCCACTACTCCAAGATCATATCCAGGATCAAAGAGGCCTTAGAAGCAAAATGTCAGGTGTTATTGGTCAAATATCAATCAGCAAGTACAGAAAGTGTAACAGATAGGTTGGTGGAACCTGTTGGCTTTACTACCAACTTCCAGTATCTATGTGCATATGAGGTGGAATCCAAGCGTAATAAATATTTCAAGTTGGATCGTATAGGATCTATTGAGATTTTGTCAGAAATGGTTAAATTTCAGGAGGAACATGAACTTCTTGATCACGATGTTTTTGGCTTTAATGAATCAGGAGAAAGGTTTTATATCAAACTTAAGTTATCCATGAGGGCTATGCTGTTCTTAGTCGATGATTATCCGGCAGCATCTGAATTTTTAAGTGAGCAAGAGGATGGCTCATGGTTGTTGGAAGTGGAGGTTAATAGTATGGAGCCGGTTAATCGTATTGTGAGGAGTATGCCGGGTGAGGTTATGATCATTTGATTAAATAAAATTATGAACGATATTATTTGTCCCAACTGTAAGAAAGCCTTTAAGGTAGATGAAGCTGGCTTTGCTAGTATCTTAAAGCAAGTTCGTGATCATCAATTTGAAGAGGAGCTGCAAAGTCGCCTGGATCTAGCGAACAAAGAGAAGGAAAGTGCAATACAATTAGCAATAGCCAATACCAAAAATGCTTTACAAGAACAAATTGCTCAAAAGGACAGAGAACTTGTAGAACTTAAATCTAAGGCAGAATTATATTATACAGAAAAGCTAACTCAAAAGGACACTGAAATATCCCAGTTAAAATCACGTATAGAGAATGTGGATGTAGAAAAAGAACTTGCTGTAACCTTAGCAGTTCAAAAAGTTGAGAAGGAGAAGGACACTCTAGCGAATGCTTTAGCTACCAAGGACCTAGAAAAGGAAAGCCTTGAAAACTCTCTCAAGAATCAGTTTAACACAGAACTTCAGTCTAAGGAAGCTATCATCAAATACAAGGATGAAGAGATTGCCCGTGTAAAAGAAATGAAGCAAAAGCTTTCCACTAAGATGTTGGGCGAAACACTAGAACAGCATTGTGAAGTTGAGTTTAACAAGCTACGTGCTACAGCATTTCAGAAGGTATACTTTGAGAAAGATAATGACTCCAGGTCTGGGAGCAAAGGAGATTTTATCTATCGTGAAAACGACCAGGCTGGCAATGAAGTTTTATCCATAATGTTTGAGATGAAGAATGAAGGCGATGAAACAGCTACCAAGAAGAAGAATGAAGACTTCCTGAAGGAACTAGATAAGGATCGTACAGAGAAGAAATGTGAGTATGCCATACTTGTCTCTTTGTTAGAAACAGATAATGAATATTATAACACAGGTATCGTTGATGTTTCCTACAAATACAATAAAATGTACATAGTGCGTCCACAATTTTTTATTCCAATCATAACACTACTCCGTAATGCGGCAATGACTTCTATGCAGTATAAAACAGAGCTGGCATTGGTAAAAAGCCAAAATATTGATATTACTAACTTTGAAGATAAAATGAACACCTTCAAGGAAGGCTTTGCGAGGAACTATGAATTAGCAAGTCGTAAGTTCAAAGATGCAATAGAGGGTATTGATAAAACGATCAAAGAGCTTGAAAAGACTAAGGCTGCCCTGTTGTCTTCTGAAAACAATCTTCGTCTGGCTAATGAGAAAACAGAAGATCTAACCATAAAGAAACTAACACATAACAACCCTACCATGAAATCAATGTTTGATGATCTGAAGTAGAGAAAAACGAAACTAACCTTCAACAAGCCACCCAAAATTCAGATTGAAAACAATAGGGGGGGGGCGGGTATAAGGGAGTTACAAACAAACTAACTATGAAAGAGATTGAAAAGTATGTTTGGGGACTTTCAGAGAAAGCTAGTGGCTTTCTAAATGCTGAATACAATATCGACTCCTTTAATATTTCGCATTTCCAATCAATAAATTTTTATTTGATTGATAAAGCCCTTAACACAAATAAGAGTCTTTTTATTGAATCTTTTGATAGAGAGTTACCTTCAATATCACAGTTTCCTACTATTCTTGCTGCTGCTATCTCATTATTCTTCAAAAACTACTGTGACGATAAAACAGAATATAAAATTGGGGATGTTATTCAGGGTTATAATGGGACTAGAGGAAAAATTATAAGAAAGGAAGATAATAACTTTATTGTAGTAGTTCCTAGTGATGGTTCTTCCCGTACATTATCTGTAAAACAAATTAGAAAGAATTGGATTATTACAAATGCTGATTTGAGCAACAGAAAAGTCAAAACAAAATTTACTGCATATAAAGAACTCTATTCATTGCTTTTTAAAGTCGATTCGTTTCCATCAGAATTCAACTATAAATCTGCCATAATTCTTGAGAAAAAGGAATTTGATGATGAAATTAAAAATCAAACTTACACTGATATTGACATCCTAAAAGCAATTCCTATAAGATGGATTTCTAAAAATGGCACAGAATCTTGGAATCACATTCCAATTGAACCAATGATTCTTTGTGTTCCTGATTTTGAAACATTGGAAGAATACGTTTTGGAAAAAGGAATTAAAATTGAAAGTTTAATTGTAATTGGAAAGAATAAATATAAAGACAACGACCTAACAAAAATCAAACGTTATTTGAGAGAAGGGGATATTCCAAATTGTGTAATTCTTGGTAATGAAGGCTTTGAAGATAATAATTCACAATTTATAAAATGGAAATGGACTTATGAAGAGTTCGCTTTACTTGAAGATTTGAGTCTAGCTAAAATTGAATCCGTTCAAATTCATGATTCTGCATTTGAAGTGGCAATTAATTCTCTTATGGCTTTTTTGGATAACCTAGAAATTACATATTCAATCAATCTCAACAATGTAAAAACGTTAAGAAAATTTCTCTATCCACTTGTTCTATCTAAAGATTCAAACAGTCGAAATATTAACCAATTAGATTACGTTCAACATTTAATGCTTAAGGTAAGCAAAGAATGTATAGTTGAAACTTTGTATAACCAAAACATTGATTCAGGCAAAGAAATAAATAAAGTTGAGCTATTGATAGGCGATATTTTCAATAATTTCAAAAACGATAAATTTCGACAGTTAGACAGTGTAGATTTTGATATAATTATAGTTCCTGATCCGTTACTTACCAATTGGAAGAATGAATTTAAATCAAAATCCAAATTACTTTCATTAAAGGAGTTTTTAAAAATACAGGATAATTTTACAACGACCAAGCAGGTTTTAGTATTAAGCATTTTTGGTAATGTGTTGCAACCATTTGATGTTGTGAGAAACTTTCTAAACACAAAACATAATTATAAAATCTTGTGCTATCAAGAGGAATCAGAAATACTAGAAAACTTAAAAAATCGATATTACAATGAAAAAATTAGCGAATATACATCTAGAGATAGAGAAGCAATAACAGGTCTAAAATATGAAATTACACCTATAGAAATAAAGGTTTCAGACTTGATAGAAAACCTACATGATAAGTCATTAAAAGACATTAGGGAGTTCAACTATGAAGAGACTGAGCAAATAAACTATGAAATTGAATTCGAAGAAAAGGGCGAAAGAATCATTTCAGATGGTTCAAAAAATGTGCTAATCTTAAGCAATAATACTTGGACTAAAAGCAAGGTTTCAAACTTAATTCAAAAGGATCGGGTTATAATTTATAATAATCTCTCAAAAGAGAAACTATTTGAGATAGCAGCTCAGCAAGACATAAATGGCAGATTTAATAAAGTTGATTCTGATTCCAAAATATGGAAGGAAGCACTGATAAGATATTTCCATCAGAAAACTCTTTCTAATCCTTTTTATACCGAAACTGATTTGTTGAAGGTCCTTCTAAAATCTGGTTTGACTATCTCCAATCCAATGACCATCAGAAAATGGTTGACCAAAGACGACAAAGAAAGATTCCCCAACTCCGCAAATAATTTAAATGCAATTAAATTAACATTAAACGACCCAATACTCAACGATAATTTTGAATCAATAAAAAGAAGTAAAAGGTTTTACAGAGGTATTATGATTTCTCTTGGTAGAGACCTAAGTGATGATGTTATGGAGTACATTGTTAGTGAAGGAAAAAGTATTGGAAAGATCCTTTCAAATTACAGTCAGGATGAAATAAAAATATTCATTCAAAAAGCAGCACCCGAAAGAACAATTAAATATATTTCAATTACCGAAGAAGATGAATCAATTTGATATTTTAGACGAAAAAGCAAGAGACATAATTCAGGGTAGAATTCTGAAAGGAATGATTGGCCCAGGGTCAGATACTTGGGGAGTTGAAGATAAAGAAGAAATTATTTCCGATTATCCATTAAAAAGGTATTTCAGCGGAATTGTTTTTCCTGACAAAACTATTTGTAAGACCATAGATGAAAAAGAAAATGCAGATGCAGAAAGCGATGCTTCTATTGAATCTAATGAAACAAATGAAGAGGGATTTGAAAAACAAAAGGAAGATGAAACAATGATATCTAGCATAGCGAATCCAAATGATGATGAAATTAAAATAAGCCAAAATAACTTCTTTCCAACTAACATAGGTTTGTCTATTGCCCTACAAAAAGATATTAAATCAATAGATGTTACTTTTTCTTTCGGATTATATTATCAACCAAAGCAATCAGAGATTAAAATTAAAATAAATCAAGCTGGATACGATTCATTTTTTGAAGAAGGTATTCCTATTCCTTTGACTTGGAGAGACAAATTGAAATATGAGGGCGGATTTATGTTTCTTGAAAGAGATTTAAAAGGAGAACAAACAAAGCCCGAAAGGGGAAATGGAGAATATGGTCAATTTGATAAATTCAAACATTCCAGTAATCTAAAACGACAAACTGAAGAAGGTGGGTATTTCTCTGCATACCATTACATAAACTATTTGGAGAAACTAGTGAGTCGAGTTTGGAAGCGGAAAGATTTTCAAATTACCGAAAAGGTCTTAATTGAAAACACAAACAAGCCCATTATATTAAATCTTGGTGATGGAATATTCAAAGAAACAAGAATTGGCTATAACATAAAGATTTATCCCGCTTCAAATTCAAATTATATAAAAGTTCAATTAGTAAACTTATCTGAGAAACAACCCTCAAATAGATTTTCAAATAAATCAGAACCCTTAAATAAAAAATGCCTGTTTCAAACAGTAATTTCTATAAAATCAGAGGGTATTACTGAATATAAAGACCATACTTTGTCTACATATTACCCAGATAAAGAGCTCGAAGATAAAGAAGCAGAAGAAATTGAATTTATTTACAGAAATGTAAATAGCTATGCCGTTGGACATAACTGTTCTGCTAAATGGAATGAAAATCACACTTTAGCAGAAACCACTTTTTTGCCTGAACAAAACATAAAAGATGTTATAAATGAATTTGAAGATAATAGTCTAGACGATTGCCTTGATATAAAAAATCTTTCAAATTGGGGCTTAACGAAGGAAAAAGTCATATTAAATTTAAAACGCTTTGTTAATAGTTATGAAGATTGGATTGAAAAACAAGAAACGCAAGTTAAAATACTAAACAGAACAGATAAAGAAATAGCTAATCGACTACTTGATAGGCAAAAGGAAAATTTCAACAGATTAAATTCCAATATTCTATTATTAAATGACGATAAAGTATTTAGAGCTTTTCAGATTGCAAATACTGCAATGCTTATTCAATTGATTGTTTCTAATGATAAAAGATTGGGGAAAGTAGAAAAGGAAATTTGCGAGTTTGATAATGAATTAACCTTTGACGAACTTGAATTTTTTAAGTCCTATGACTCAATAAAACAATTAGGTTTTATTCCTAAATATAGACCATTTCAATTGGCCTTTTTCATATTGAGCCTAGAGGAAATGGTTAATCCCGAGAAAAGACAACAAAAGAATACTGTAGATTTAATTTGGTTTCCCACAGGTGGTGGTAAAACCGAAGCCTATTTGGCTGTGACTGCTTTTACAATAGCTTACAGGAGAATAAATAACGATACAAATTTTGGGGGTACGTCAGTAATAATGAGATACACTCTAAGGCTATTAACTGCACAGCAATTTGAAAGAGCATCAAGATTAATTTCCTCACTTGAATTTTTAAGAAAGCAGAAAGAATTTAAAAACGATCTTAAAGATGGTGATGAGAATGAAATTACTATTGGACTTTGGGTAGGGCAAGCATCTACCCCAAATACAATTCAAGATGCTAATAAACTGCTAGACGGTGAAAAATATGGAATGGAGGCGGAAGCACAAAAAGGCAATAATGGAGACCCCCATAAATATAATGAGTTTCAGATAAGTAGTTGCCCTTGGTGTGGCACAAAGTCAATTTCAAAAGTTAAAAACAATAATGGCAAAGAGGTTTGGAAATATGGATTTAAATCAAAAAGAAGTGACTTCATTATTCATTGTTTGAATCAAAAGTGTACTTTCCATAAACGCCTGCCAATACAAGTTGTCGATGAAGTTTTATATCAAAACCCGCCAACACTGTTATTCGGTACAGTTGATAAGTTTGCAATGTTGGCTTGGCAAGAGAGTGCACACAATTTTTTTAAAGCAAATACCGATGAAGGACTTCCGCCAGATTTGATAATACAAGATGAGTTACACCTTTTAAATGGCCCATTGGGCTCAATAACAGGTTTATTCGAAAGTACAATTGAATTGTTATGCACAAAAAATGGAATTGGGCCCAAAATCATTTCATCGACTGCAACAACTCGAAATACCGATTTACAAATAAAAAGACTTTATGGAAATCGGAAAGTAAATGTATTTCCACCAACGGGTATAAACTATGATGATAGTTTCTTTGCAAAAGAAAGCCAGGAAAGTAAAAGAAGATATATCGGTTTTATGCCTACAGGCAAAACAGCAATTGATACTCAATTACAATTACTTTCTCATTTATTGGTTTCACGCCTTGAGGTTTTCAAAAATTTAGAAACAAAATCAAGAACAGACAACTATTGGACAATAGTATCTTATTATAACAGCCTCAAGGACGTAGGAAAGATATATAACAAAGTGGGTGATGAAGTTTCAAATTTCACATCTAGTTTGCAATATCGATTGAGTCAACTTTTTCAGCCATTTGATGAATATTCATTTAATTTTTATGGTATTCCCAGCAGAACAGAAGAATTGACGAGTCGTGTTGAAAGTGCGAAAATCAAATCAGTGCTCAAGGAAATTGAAAAACCTTTTGATGAAAGTAAATTAGTTACAAGAGAAAAAGGACTGAAATACCTGACTGATGTTGTTGACTTTGTTCTTGCCACAAATATGATTTCCGTGGGTATTGATATTAGCAGACTAAATATTATGGTGTTAAATGGAATGCCTAAAAATATTGCAGAATACATTCAAGCGTCTAGTCGTGTTGGTAGAAAAACCAAAGGTTTGGCAATAACACTTCTAGATCCAAATAGAGCACGAGAAAAATCATATTTCGAGCATTTTATAAATTTTCATAGTGCATTTTACAAATGTGTTGAACCAATAAGTATTACGCCTTTCACGGAAAACACAATTGATAAAATGCTCACTACGGCCTTTGTGACTTATATAAGAAATAAAATTCCGGCTATGGCTAAAGATGAGGCAGCTAGATATTTTGAAAAAGAAAAGGCAGAAGAATTTATTAATTTCATAAAAGATAGATTTGGTGAAGACCCGGACATAACCTCATATTTTAATAGCTCCGTTAACGATTTAATTGAAGATTGGCAAAATAGAGCAAGTTTGGGAAGTAGGTTAACATATAAGTCCCTTCTAAAACGACCAACCGAGCGACAAGATGATGGTGTGGATTGGGCAACAATGCAATCTATGAGAGAAATAGATACAGATACTTTCGTAGAAATAAAATCAGTTTACTAATGGCATTACAAAATAGAAATACAAGTTCAGATAAAAAGTTTGTAAAAATTCAAACTAGAAAGGTGATTAGTGCTTATGGTGGTTCAGGCTCTTTAATTGAAACACCATATGGTGCATTAATGATTGAAGATTTTGATAGATGGCCATTCTTTAAAGGCGAATATAAAGATGGTCAATGGATAATTAATATCCCGAGTGCCTTTCACATTAATGATGAAAGACTACTACAAAGACTTAATCATAAAAGTGGATTTTCAAAGCTCGATGCTTTTGTTCACGTACCAGACAATATTTCATCAAGTAAACGTGCAGACATACCAGAGAATGAAGATGAAACAATTAGTGCAATATTCTTTCCAAAATGGTTTTATTGTAATAAATGTGAAAGGTTTAAGCCTATTAACCAATGGTGGGAATTATGGAAAAATGTAAAAGGGAGAACAGCCACAAAAAAAGACTTTGTCCCACCAAAGTGCGGGATTTGTTATGAAAAAAGCGAGAAAAAATATGCTCCTGAATTAGAGCAATTGAGATTCATAATGACTTCACCTGATGGTGAAATAAAGGACATTCCTTGGGACTTATGGACTACAGCTCAAAAAGCAATAAAAGACGAAGACTCGGAAAACGGTACTATTTTACTTGACTTTGGAAACCCTTGTTGCGATAAACAAGACTTACGATATCTTAAATCTAACAAGTTCTCTGACTTAGCAGGTATTAGAATAAAATGTGCTAATGATGATTGCGAAACAAAAGGACATGAAATCAATTTAGCGGGTTTGTTTGGCCTGAGAGTATTTAAAAAATATTTGAAAGATGATGAAGGGAACAATATTCAAAAAGAAGGTAAAGATGTCAGAGTGTTTTTTAAACCAGTAATCAGAACAAGCAATAGTGTTTATTACCCAATAATGGTTTCAAGTATTTTCCTTCCAACAGATAAAGGAATAATAATTGAAGACCAAGAAAGCATTGATCAATGGATTAATGAGAGTGAAGATGCTGATTTTATTTTCCGTGCACTTAAAAAGAAATACCCAATTGAGGTTATTAAAAAATACATTGATAATAAGCAAGTAAATGAGTACGCTCCCGAATTAGAATATCGCTTAACTGAATATAATTTTTTAACCAAATCTGTTGGCACAAAGTATGAAGACCCGTTAAGAAATTTGATTTTTAATAAAGTTGAAATTTCTAACCTAATAAAACTTGGTATTGAACAGCTTATTGGTATAAAAAAGCTAAAGATTACATCTGTTCAGACAGGTTTTACTAGACAGGAACCGATGACAAGTGATGTTTTTATGTCAGACACAGGAGAAACTTATACTACAATTGAAGGGAAATTTACTTCTAAATGGAAGCTGGAAACCAAATATTTGCCAGCAGTAGAAAGTTTTGGTGAAGGCATTTTTATTGGATTCTCAAATGAACAAATTGAAAAGTGGATTGATAATTCTTTAGGAAGTCAATCATTTTTAATGAGGATAAATACTCTTTTTCAAAATGCAATAAATCATGAATACAAAGGTGTTAGAGAAAAATTTCTTTCAGAAAGACACTTAGTAAGGTTTGTTTTAATTCACACGATTTCACATATCCTTATTAAAGAATTGGAATTTTTATGTGGATATCCTGCAACCTCTTTAAATGAAAGACTTTTTATTGATGAGCAAAATATGCAGGGCCTATTAATTTATACCGTAGCAGGTGCGGAGGGAAGTTTTGGAGGATTAGTTTCCCAAGCAACTGAACAACAAATAACACGAATTTTAAAATCGGCATTGAACAGAGCTTCAGATTGTTCTTCTGACCCTATATGCTATAATACCGATGATGGACAAGGTATAGGTGGTTTAAATATGGCTGCTTGTTTCTCTTGCACTTTGGTTCCAGAAAATGCCTGTGAGGAGTTCAATTCATTTCTTGACCGAGCATTACTTATCGACAAAGATTTTGGATTTTTTAAAAAATTGTAGCTCTGACCCTAATTGCAAGCATATTGCCAAGCCACTATTGTCAATAGCTAAAACAAATTCTTGTTTAAGAGTGTGTCAGTCAAACAGCACGACCAAAACAAACGATAAACCAATGGATAGAAGTAGTGCCCTTGCCGCTAATAAGTTTGGAACATTAGAACGTCCATTTGGCTTCAAAAAGGACTAGAAAATTTATTAGGAAGATGGGTAGATGGATTAGTAACCAAATGGAATTCACCTGATATCATTGATGAGTCAATTAGAAAAAATAGCAAATGGGAAAGTGCACTGGATGAAAAAAGAAAAGAAATAGAAGCCTAAAATACCCCCATGCCCTTAACCTTCCTACTCACCCAAACAGATGAAAACTGGCGGCTATCGGCAGCATCTGAGTCTGTAGTTATATTCAAACCAGTAGCAACACAGGATCCTACAGCAGCGATTTGCTTT
>JAHEHJ010000095.1 GCA_024644655.1 Flavobacterium sp. | reverse complement strand
TACTTTACTTCTATACCCAATTGTCCCGAGAACTTTTGTATTGGTGTGCCATAATCGTAACACATCCTATAGGCGCTACTATGGGAGACTATTTGACGAAACCTGAGGGGTTTAATTTGGGCAACACTAATGCTAGTTTGCTCTTGGTTGGTGTATTTTTTTTAGTTACTGTTGTGGGAAAAATGAGGAAAGATTAATTTACGATATTCGATTTACGATTTACGATATATGATATCGGAAATATGTTATGGAATATAACGCTATAAAAAGTTAAACACTATGGAATGGTATACCCATTGTATTAGAATCATTGATGCGAATGTGGTATATTGTCTCATTCCGATGTTGGTTACATTATTTTTAGTTGAACGTCTTTTCAAAAATCGATTTCAAACCAAAGCGGTATTGACTTTAATTCGTATTTTCATCTTGGTTTATACCCTTGTGGGATTGGTCTATTTTATAATTGGTGTTGTTTTTTGGCCTCAAGATTTTGCTTTTATTCAACGAGCCACAGGTCCCTATTCCCTTTTCTATTGGCTCATGTTACTTTCGGCTACCCTACTGCCATTCACTTTATTATTTAAGCGATTCGGGTCAAGTCTATCCTATATGATTCTCATTGCTTTTATGATGAAGATTGGTTGGTATTTTGAGCGATTTGTGATACTTACAACTGATTTACATCGGGATTATTTACCGCAAGAAGTAAGTTCCAACACTCTAGTAGTCGTTTTTTTCAAAAGCATACTACTGCTGACTCTTCAAGGATTCCTAATCGTTTTATTCTTACTCTGTTATTTAGAACTGGTGAAAAGAAAAAAAGAATATATTTAACCTATTAAAACACAAGAATATGCAAACAACTAAAATAGTACCAAACCTTTGGTTTCATAGTGAAGGCGGAAGTATATCACCTCTCTTATCGTATTACAATACTGTATTTCAAGATGATTTTAAAGCTGGAAGTATTATTCCGTTAGGTGAAACTCCAAGCGGATTAACGGAGATGTGTGAGGTGGTTCTTTTTGGACAAAAGTATGTTTTCATGAGTACTGCTCTTGTACATCATCCTTTAAACGATGCCGTATCGTTTATGATACACTGTGAGAACCAACAGGAAATAGATACGATTTGGGATTATTTCACTCAAAACGGACAAGAATCTCAATGTGGGTGGTGTATCGATAAGTATGGCCTACGGTGGCAAATTATCCCTAAGAATTTGGGAGAGCTGATGCGCAAACCGAATGCATTTACCGTATTGATGGGTCAGAAGAAAATTGTGATTGATGAATTTTAGAAACTATAAAAGGGAGATTATTTTGGTAAATACAAATTAATTATATGAAGAATAAACTACTGTTATTACCATTGATTAGTCTTATTTTGATGAGCTGTAAGTTTGAATTCGAGCCCAATGATTTGAGTTTTTACAACAATTACCAGGTAAATCAATTGCTGGTGTTTACCAGTTCATCCCAAGAAATAGACTCGTTTCGTATTACCAATAAATACATCTATTATTCCGATTGGGCACCGTTTGAACGCGATGGGAAATACAATCCTCCTAAAGCTAAAATACTATATGAAAAATGTCATTCTGATGCTTTTAAAACGCTGAACTTGAATGAGAAACAGTATACAGATCCCACTTTATTTACTTTGGATAAATCTAAACCCGATAATCCAGCTGTGGAGGTATCTTTTAGTTTTCAAAATGTGTTTGAAACATTTGGGTCTGATATGAAAACAGTAGCTCAGGAACAACTTGTATACCGAGGAAAGCGAATTTCTTGTTATGCATTTACGGAATCCCCTTCACTTCCCACAGACATTCAAAAGATCTATTTGGATTCTAATTTGCAAATCATATAATATGTATATGCGAATGGAACGGAATGGAATCTGACAAACTAAACTAGTAGATTCAGTTATGCTTATCCTATTTATATCGAAATGGTGTAATTAAAATAAATAGTATATTTAAACCTTGTATTTAGACAATAATCCTAAACAATTAAAATTAAACTTTAACTCATGCGTTACATTACAGTGTCTATAGTACTCTTACTAATGCTTAGCAATTGTACCGCAACACATAAAACTGTTCAAACTATGGAAACACCACCTAATGATACCACACAAGACACTACTCCTAAAGTCACTGGAATTGGTGGCGTCTTTTTTTATGCTGAAGATCCCAAAGCCACTAAAGAGTGGTATGCTAAGAATTTGGGTATAGAGGTTAATGCTTGGGGCGCTGTTTTTGAGAGTCGGGATAAACAAAATCCTGAGGAAATACAATCAACAGCTTGGAATCCTTTTAAACTAGGAGATGCCTATTTTTCGCCTTCCAAAAAAGAATTTATGATTAATTACCGTGTTCAGCATATTGAAGCTTTAGTTAAAAATTTAAAGGCTAATGGAGTAACCGTTTTGGATGAAATTGCGACCTATGAGTATGGTAAATTTGTTCACATCATGGACGCAGAGGGAACTAAAATAGAGTTATGGGAACCCTCTGTGGATGCACATAAACATTTATAATTTAAATCAACTAAATCATGGCAACAGTAAACGTATATCTAACTTTTGATGGGCAATGTGAAGCCGCCTTTTTATTTTACCAATCCGTTTTTGGTGGAGAATTCAACTATATGGGAAAATTCAATGAGATGCCCCCTATGGGAGACGATTGTCAACCCTTGAGTGAAGAAGATGGCAATCGTGTTATGCACGTTACATTACCTATTAGCAAAGAAACCTGTTTGATGGGAAGTGATATCGTTGCCACATGGACAACTGATTTTCAAATGGGGAATAATTATTCGGTTTCTATTAACACCGAAAGTAAAGAAGAAGCCAATCGCCTTTTTGAAGGATTAAGTGCGGGAGGACAAATAAAAATGCCATTAGAAGATACCTTTTGGGGCGCTTACTTTGGCATGTTTACGGATAAATTTGGTATCCATTGGATGGTCAACTTTGACGAAGTTCCACAAAACCAGTAAACAACCTGCTTCATTTATTCTATTTTAGGTTATAGCATTCGATAAGAATGATGTAACACTAATCCATAATTGTATAAACTCTAGGAGCATTATAGGATAGACCTTTATAGTGTGTGGAATTTCATTCACACTATAAATTTTCTAACATGAAAAATAATGCAGAATTACAAACAGATGTTCAAAATGCAATCCAATGGGAGCCCTTATTGAACGCTGCAGAAATTGGAGTTACCGCTAAAGATGGTGTTGTTTCTTTAACGGGAGTAGTAGATAGCTATGCCAAAAAAGTAGAAGCTGAAAATGCAGCGAAACGAGTTATTGGAGTTACAGCAATCGTAGAACAAATTGAAGTACGTTTTCCCAATTCTTGGTCCAAAACTGATGCTGAAATTGCCATTGAAGTAATTGCTGCATTGCATTCCAATTGGTCACTTCCTAAAGATAAAGTACGTGTAACTGTAGAAGACAGTTGGGTTACTTTAGAAGGGGAATTGCCATGGAATTATCAAAAAGTAGCGGCTAAAAAAGCAGTTAACTACCTAGAGGGTGTAAAAGGAGTTACCAATAATATTACCATACGCTCTACTACCCATGATGCTATTGAGAAAATAGAAGTTGAGAATGCATTGGCTCGGAATTGGTCTTTAAATGATTGTGATATTAATGTTACTGTATCGGGAACATCCGTTACATTAAGAGGTACTGTTACTTCATGGTACCAAAAAGAAGAAGCTGCGCGTATAGCATGGAACACTCCAGGAATTTGGCATGTCGAAAACGATTTGGCCGTAGATTATTATTTTGCTTTAGTAAACTAACATTACCCTTACAGTGGAAGCGTTAAACGCTTCCATTTTTTTTTAACCCTTCCTCATACATACAAGAAGCACTATATGTGAATTTTGCAACTCTAATCCTTAATTCTCCAACAAGGAAGAAGCAAAGTGCCGGTACTTTTGGAGTATAAAACAACAAGAACATTACCTCATGAAAAAATCACTTACCTCTGGCCATTCTTTATGTATCGCATTGATTTGCTGTATGACAATCGTTTCCTGTGGTTATAAAAAGAAAGAAATGAAAACTACAAACCTGGTTCAACACGATGCCCAAATTAAAACTCTTGAAAACATGCAATCGGCTTATAAAGGTGAAATAACAGCTACAACAAAATATGCTGCGTATTCAAAACAAGCGGAAAAGGAAGGGTATCATCAAATTGCCTTATTGTTTGATGCTGTCTCTGCTGCAGAGCGCATACATGCTTCGAATCACAAAATAGTAATTGAAGATGGTGGTGCTACTGTTCCCATTATTATTCCTGAATTCATTACCAAAACCACTAAGGAGAATTTGAGTGAAGACATACGAGATGAAGCCTATGAAGCCAAAACTATGTATCCTAATTTTATAAAAACAGCTTTGCTTGCTGATAATAAAATTGCGGTTTTAAGCTTGAACTTCGCTAAGAATACGGAGCTAAAACACAAACACTTTTTTGAAGAAACGTTAGCTCATTTAAATGCCAAAACACTGGATCAATTGCCAACACAGTATTCAGTTTGTCCGGCTTGTGGCAATACCTATAGTAAAGCTCCTAAACATTGTGACTTTACACTAACAGAGAGAGAACGCTTTATCGTGTTTCAATAAACTCAAATACTATGAAAGATTTAGAACATAAAGTAGCCATTATTACGGGTGGAGCTGGTAGTATCGGGAAAACAACTGCTCGATTATTTTTAGAAGAAGGTGCTCATGTATTACTTGTAGATTTACATGAAGCGGAATTGGAGGCTGCTGTACTCGAATTAGGAAGTAAAAATGTAGCTTATTGTGTGGCTGATGTAACTAGAGCTGTAGATGTAAAACGCTATGTAGCTGAAGCCTTAAACTTGTTTGGCAAAATAGACATATTCTTTAATAACGCTGGAATAGAAGGATTAGTTATGCCCATAGTGGATTATCCTGAAGCGGTATTTGATCAAGTGATGTTGGTTAATGTTAAAGGTGTGTGGTTAGGAAACAAATATACCTTACCTCAAATGAATGAAGGTGGCAGTATCATCATGACCTCTTCAGTAGCTGGATTGCTAGGTTTTGCTCATTTGGGGGCTTATACTGCAAGTAAACATGCTGTTGTGGGAATAATGAGAACTACAGCTTTAGAAGCTGCTCCTTTAAAAATACGAGTTAATACGGTACATCCTTCCCCGGTTAACAATCGAATGATGCGTTCTATAGAAGAAGGCTCCTCATCGGGTCATGGTGAAGAAGTTAAAAAACAATTTGAAGCAGCGATCCCTTTAAAACGCTATGCGGAACCTATCGAAATAGCGCAATTGCTTTTGTTTCTAGCCAGCTCTAAAAGTCAATATATTACGGGAGCTACCTTAGTTATTGATGGAGGCATGTGTGCCCAATAAAAAAAACTGTATTGAAAATTAACGCTTGAAATCAGTAGTTCACGAAATACTACTCCCTATTATGGACTCAACTCACATCCATTTACTCATCACGCACCTTCCTATTTTTGGTTCCCTAATGGGTGCTATAGTTTTGACACATGCTCTCTGGACTAAAAGTAACGATACCAAGGTTGCTGCTTATATCCTTTTCATTTTATCTTCAATTGGTGCTGGTGTAGCCTATTATACTGGAGAAGGTGCCGAAGAAGGGGTTGAAAATATACAAGGGGTTGTGGAGGCAACCATACAACAACATGAATCGTTTGCCCTTTTTGCCCTACTCTCATTAATCCTTTTAGGTATTGTTGCTTTATTTGGATTAATCTTAACTGTAACCAAGTCCCCTTTTACCCTAACAATGGCTATAATCGTATTGATAGTAGCACTAATTAGTTTTGGACTAGTTGCCAAAACAGGGTATTATGGAGGACAGATTCGGCATACAGAACTGAATACGGGTACAACTCCAGCCGCAGAAAATACAGAACATGATACCGACTAACAAATCAGTTAACAACACCAACCACTAGTTACTATGCCCGATTTATTCAATTCTCAATTGCGGCAATTATTTATACTCTGTATTATCCTTTTAATGGGCATACTACTAACCACTACTTTGTATACATTTTTGCCTGGATTACTGGGAAGCATCACATTGTATATTTTGACCAAGAAACAGTATATCCGGCTTACCATCAAGAAACGATGGAATGCTGGATTTACCGCTATATTATTTATTATCGTTTTAATCATTTTGATTGCAATTCCGTTGTTTTTTTCGTTTCAATTGGTCCTACCTAGGTTGAACCATTTAATCGATCATCCCAAAGAAATCATCAGTCGGTTGGAGCTTGTATCCAAAAAAATAGAGCCCTATTTTGGGAAAAAATTATTTACTCCAGGCAAAGCTTCTGAAATTACTAAGTAATTAACCACTTACTTACCTACCCTATTAAGTACTACTGTCAATTGGATTACCAACTTGTGTATGATGTTTTTCTTTTTGTTTTACTTACTATATAGCAATAAAAGTATTGATGCGTTTTTAA
>JAHEHJ010000075.1 GCA_024644655.1 Flavobacterium sp. | reverse complement strand
GTTTCAAGTTTCAGGTTTTACCTTTACTCATTAAAAACAAAAGATGTTAAAACAGTTTCTAAATCTCAAATTATCGCAAAAATTATCGCCTCAGCAAATTCAGCTGATGAAGTTAATTCAATTGCCTACGCAGGCTTTTGAGCAGCGCTTGAAAGAAGAGTTGGTCGAGAATCCGGCGTTAGAAAATGGGAAAGATGAGGAGGAATTGTATGAGAAAGATGAGTTTGACAACAATGATGAATATGATGATTTTGAGGGAAGTGAAAACATAGATACAGAAATCAACATTGATGAATATTTGAGTAACGACGAAACACCCGATTACAAATTACAGAGTAATAATTACAGTGATGATGATGAGGAACGCGAAACCCCATTTGCCGAATCCATTAGTTTTCATCAAGATTTAATAAATCAACTCAACACCTTTATTTTAACAGAAGAGCAACGTTATATTGCTGAGTTTTTGGTTGGCAGTATCGATGACGATGGTTATTTGCGTCGAAATATACAAGACATTGTGGACGACATGGCCTTTACTCAAGGTATTTATACCGATGAGAAGACTGTTGAAAAAATACTACACATAGTTCATGAATTAGAACCTTCAGGAGTAGGTGCGCGCGATTTACAGGAGTGTTTGTTGTTGCAATTAAAACACAAAACCCCTACAGAGTATGTAGAGTTGGCTTTGGATATTATTGCGAATCAATTTGATGCCTTTACCAAAAAGCACTATGAAAAACTACTTCAGAAATACGAGATTACCCAAGATCGTTTGAAGAAAGCCATAGAAGAAATAGAAAAACTAAATCCCAAACCAGGAGGTGCTTTTGACAGCAGCAGTCGGGTTGTGGAACAGATAGTACCTGATTTTGCCATTCGTATAGTAGATGGAGAATTGGAGTTGACTTTGAATGGAAGAAACGCCCCTACGCTACATGTATCTAAAGACTATCAAGACATGTTGCAAACCTACAAAGTTTCTCGTGACAAGTCGCAGGGTCAAAAAGATGCGGTACAGTTTATCAAGCAAAAATTAGACTCGGCCAAATGGTTTATTGATGCTATAAGACAGCGTCAAGAAACCCTTTTTGTCACTATGAATGCCATTATGCATTTTCAGCAAGAGTACTTCTTAGATGGAGAAGAAACCAAGTTGAAGCCCATGATTTTAAAAGACATTGCCGATATGATTGGGTTGGACATTTCAACGGTATCTCGTGTGGCCAACAGTAAATATGTGGATACACCTTATGGCACTAAGCTTATCAAAGAGTTCTTCTCTGAAGCGATGAAGAATGACCAAGGTGAAGACGTGTCTACTTTGGAAATCAAAAAGATTTTGAAAACGGTTATTGAGGAAGAAGACAAGCGCAAGCCGTTGCCTGATGATCAGTTGGCTGAAATCTTAAAAGAAAAAGGCTATCCGATTGCCCGAAGAACCATTGCTAAATACCGAGAATTGCTGGATATTCCTGTGGCAAGGATGCGGAAGAAAATTTAAAAAATACGTTAGTTGAAAAAACTCCTTCCTTTTTTTTCCTATCTCTTTCATCCTATATTCATGCCTTTATTAGGAACGGTAGTGTATTGTGGATTGGAGTCTAATTATTTTACCTTTCCTCAATATTTGATTTTATTTTCACAAATCATCATCATCACTTTTTTATTACCCATAGCTTTTTTCTACTTATTACGAACCTATGGTAAAATTGAAAGTGTCATGTTGTCTGACATCAATCATCGAAAAATTCCATTGTTGTTGCATATGATGTTGCTCACCGTATTGATTGAAAAAAGTATTACGGTTGATAAATTTCCTTCTTTATATTTCTTTTTTTTTGGAGGATTGATTAGTACTTTGATTGCCTTTATCTTGTTATTTGTTCGAGTCAAAGCTAGCATTCACATGATTGGGATAAGTGCCTTGACGTGTTTTATTGTTGGATTAAGCCTCAAGAATGAAATCAACACCATTAACTTGGTGACCTTCTTTTTGTTTATGAATGGCTTAGTAGCTTCCTCACGTTTGGTAATGAAAGCCCATACTTTAAAAGAATTAGCTATAGGATTTTTGTGTGGTATAGTGCCTCAAATTGCCCTTTTCTACTACTATTTATAGAATATAAAACATCAACCCAAATTGGGCTGTATTCATGTCAATGGTTTGGCCATCAATTTTAGCATTTGATTTAAACAAGGAGTTTAAACCGTAATACGCATAAATGTTCCAAGTATTCCAACCTGTAGTTAAATAAATCCCATAATGGAAGGCATTCAAATCTTTGTTATTGGACTGTTTGATGATGCCTTCAGAAGAGTCTAACTTGTATTGGTTATAGACCATATAACTTAGTTTGACACCGGTATAAACTCTCCAAAAAATATGGCTTTCGGGGGTTGAATTTCGCCAACGCAATTCGATTGGCACATCAATATAATGCAGGGATAATTTATTTTTAGAATAGGACAATGTGGAACCTAATATTTGATAGGAATTAGCGCCGTTTTCTGATAAAATACCTAAATTTTGATTGTAAACAGTGAGCGAATACCCTAGACCGGCTGCTATTGACCAAGTCCGTTTTTTGTTGATGGGCATATCCCGTAAAAAGCCAGCTGAAAATCCTGGAGAAAATTTGTTTTGTCTAAGACCTGATGGACCATTTTGCAAAAGCGTATAGGAAATATTGAGATAAAACTGGTCTTCTCTGTAGAGTGAATCCACTGCGTCAAAATCAGTTTCTACATTTTGAGCTGTGACACCCAAAACCATGAAAAAAGTGATTAAAGCTAATTTGATTTTCATAACAATTGATTCCTATATAGCGAAAGTACTGCTTTTCGGAATATAAAACAAAATGGGATTACCTTCGGTGAGACCTTTTGGGGGAAATGTCACTAGAAGCCATGCCTTTTACAAAGGCAGCTTTTACTTATGAGGGAGTTGGGATTACCTTCGGTGAGCCCTGAGGGGGGACTGTCACTAAAAGCCTTGCCTTTTACAAAAGTGGATTTCACTTATGAGGGAGCTGGGATTACCTTCGGTGAGCCCTGAGGGGGGACTGTCACTAAAAGCCTTGCCTTTTTCAAAGGCAGCTTTCACTTATGAGGGAGTTGGGATTACCTTCGGTGAGCCCTTTTGGGGGACTGTCACTAAAAGCCTTGCCTTTTTCAAAAGTGGATTTCACTTATGAGGGAGCTGGGATTACCTTCGGTGAGCCCTGATGGGGGACTGTCACTAAAAGCCTTGCCTTTTTCAAAAGTGGATTTTACTTATGAGGGAGCTGGGATTACCTTCGGTGAGCCCTGAGGGGGGACTGTCACTAAAAGCCTTGCCTTTTTCAAAGGCAGCTTTATTTTTTATAAAACGTTTACAAAAGCAAGCTTTTGACACGTTTTATAAAAAATAAAGCCGAAGCAATAGCTTCGGCTTTTAGTGCAGAGAGGATGGGATTCGAACCCACGATGCAGTTACCCACATACAAACTTTCCAGGCTTGCTCCTTCAACCACTCGGACACCTCTCTATTTGTGCTGCAAAGAACAACAAATTTTTTCAGTAAAAAAAGTTAGTGCTACAAAATATTAGCTCATTTCGCCACGTAATGCCGTTTCAAAAATAGTTTTGAAAACATTCGGTGCTACATTCTGTCCCAGCAAGTACATTAGTTTTGTTACTGCAGCTTCCGTGGTAATATCTTTACCCGAAATAACCCCTATTTTTTTCAATTGGGTGCTAGTTTCATATTGCCCCATGGTTACACTCCCACCAGAACATTGAGTCACATTTATAATATGCAATCCGTTTTTGATTGCCTTTTTCAAAATTTGAATCAACCACTCTTCTGTAGGTGCATTTCCAGAACCATAGGTTTCTAAAATAATCCCTTTTAAATCAGGAATAGCTATAATAGAATTCAAAACTAATTCGTTGATACCTGGGAACATTTTGATGATTACCACATGATCGTTTAAGTTTTTGTGGACCACCAATTTTTTATTGGATTGCTTTTGTAAAACTGCGGTTGAATTGACATTCAAATGCACACCGGATTCAGCTAAAGCGGGGTAATTAGGTGAGGTAAAGGCGTTGAAGTGTTCTGCATTTATTTTGGTCGTACGATTTCCACGGTACAATTTATATTCAAAATACAGTCCGACTTCTTGTAGCACAGGTTTGCCTTTAACCTTCATGGAAGCAATTTGAATTGCGGTTATTAAGTTTTCTTTAGCGTCGGTTCGCAAATCCCCAATTGGCAATTGCGAGCCTGTAAACACAACTGGTTTGTTTAGGTTTTCCAACATAAAACTCAAAGCTGATGCTGAATACGACATCGTATCAGAACCATGAAGAACCACAAAACCATCAAATTGCGCATAATGCGTTTCAATCATAGAAGCCAATACGACCCATTGTTCTGGATTCATATTGGAAGAATCGATAGGCTTTTCAAAAGAAATGGTTTCTATCTGACAATCCAACTGTTTCAATTCCGGAATTTTTTGCAACAACTTTTTAAAGTTGAATGCTTTTAGGGCTCCAGTCTCAAAATCTTTCATCATACCAATGGTTCCACCGGTATAAATCAATAGAATATTGGGTTTAGTCAGCATTCGAATACTTGGATTTATTAACCACAGGATTGGCATACATGGCTAGAAAGCTTTCTACCATTTGGGTGTTGTTTTCGTCTATTCGGCGTTCCAATCTACGTTCAAACAACATGCGCTCGTCCTCTGTATAGTAATTTTTATACTTGTCTGTTTTATGCAACAAATCATAGGCGATATAGTTGGTTGGCCACAACTTATAGCTTTGTAATATGGAATCATCTATTGCTTGTGCTAAAGCTTGAATTTGTTTGTTATTGTTGTCGTATTCTGCAGCAATAGCATCAATTTCTTGGTCTAATATATCTCCAATATGGATGTGAATTCGTTTCTTTTGTCCTATAATACCGCTTAGAAGCGTAACAAAATCTTCATTTTTTTCCTTAATGTAGATTTCGTTTTTAGCCTCTGCAATCAACTGAGGCATTTTTAAGGCATCAGTGGGGTCGTATTCATAGGAAATAGAAACTGGTACTATTTTTATTTTCTTGAAATAATCTAGCATTTTTGGCTCATTACTGCCCATAGCCAACATCTTCAAAACACCAGAATGAGTAGCATCATTACCATCTTTCGTTCTTCCTTCCCTTTGGGCAATCCATACGGAACGGTTTTCTCGTAATAACAATTGGGCAATGTATTCCGACATCAACTTGGAACTTTCTAGTAGTTCTCTAGGCGGTAAACCTCGGAGTACTAAAAAATTACGATTTAGTTTTGACAAAGTCTTTAAAAAGGATTTTTTTACCAAATTATCGCCTATAGCCGATGCGGTCATCACTAATCCGTGATCAAACAATGCCACATTTAAAAGGGATGTATCTAATATGATATCTCTATGATTGGAAATAAACAGATAGGACGTATTCATTTGTAGCTTCTCAAAGCCTGAGGTAGTCAATCCTTCCGAACTTTTTGCTAGTACTTTTTGGGCCGAATGGTAAATAAAATTACATTGAAAGTCTCGAATCGAATGCGTCTTTTTCAACTGGTTTTTCCATTCTTCATCGGGCACATCTGGAAAGGTAAATTCCATCAAAGCTTTCATCATGGGATGATTAACTGCGGAATGGATGGCCTCGTTTACCTCAGCATCATAATACGGGCGAATAGAATCAAATTTCTGCATTACAACAAACAATTTAAGTAGAACAAAAGAACAAAAAAAAACTCAATTTTAGGCAGAAATCACGTTAAATCCCAAAAATAGCTTTTGAATTCTCGGTTGTAATTCGGGCAATTTCTTCTAAAGGGAGTTGATAGAGTTCGGCCAATTTTTCGGCTATTAACTTTGTATAGGCGCTTTCATTCCGTTTTCCTCTATAGGGTACTGGAGCCAAATAGGGTGCATCCGTTTCTAGCACAATATGTTGTAGCTCAATTTGGTTTAGGAACTGATCAATCTTTCCGTTTTTAAAAGTAGCTACCCCACCTATTCCCAATTTCATTCCCAAATCAATTGCTCGTTGTGCCTGACTCAAATCACCAGTAAAGCAGTGGAATATCCCAAACAAGTCGGTTGCTTTTTCACTTTCTAGTACTTCGAACACTTCATCAAAAGCATCACGACAATGGATATTGATACCTAGGTGGTATTTTTTGGCTAATTGGATTTGGTGTTGAAACGCATGTTGTTGTTCTTTAAGGAATGTTTTATCCCAGAACAGATCGATTCCTATTTCACCTACAGCACAAAACGATCGCTTTGCAAATTCCGCCTCTACATGAGCTAATTCTTCTAAATAATTTTCTTTAACATAGGTAGGATGCAAGCCCATCATCAAAAAAATATGTTCAGGGTATTGCTGTTCTAAGGCATACATTTGGTTCGTAGAGTTTGAATCAATTGATGGCACAAAAAAACGAGAAACCCCTGCTGTGATGGCTCTTTGCAACATTTCATTTCGATCTTGGTCAAATTCCTCTGAATACAAGTGAGTGTGGGTATCCGTTAGTATCATGAAAAGTAAAATTTAGTCTGATGGCAAAGTTACTACCTTTAATTGCATTTTTTAATATACTTTTGGTAGGGCACAACAAAATCCCTTTATTTTGAATTCTGTGATTCTGTAATGATGATTTATATGAAAAGTAGTTATCTTATTTTAATATGTACAAATCTCCTGCTTATGGGAACCCTTAACTTCGAGCAAAAGCATATACCTTCTTCAAAAATATGGCATTTTGACACGTTGAACGAATGGACTGATGCTTCTCAAAAAACAGATGGAAAGCGTCATTATAAACTACTCAATAATGCGTTATTACAATTGTATACCAACCCGAATACTGAAGAACGGTCAAAAATTAAATCCTTAGACAAATTCAATCTGGGCTCCTTTACTTGGAGGCTATATGTCCCAGAACTTGGTAAAGGAGACAACAGCAGTATTGGCGCTTTTTTATTTCATGATGACCAGCACGAATTGGACTTTGAAATTGGTTATGGTACCAATACAGTGAGAAAAGAATTGAAAGCCAAAGAAGATGATGTTGTCGTATATATGTCGTCTCAGGGGTTTCCTTCTATTTGTAAAAAAATAGTACTCAAAAGAGCGCAATGGTATGAGGTTACTATTGAACTAAAAAAAGGAAAAAACAACAACACAATAGCCTATTGGAAAATCAATCACGAATTAAAATTCAAAACCCAATTGCAGTATGGTGAATCTATATATTACAAACTCTATTGCAGTATGGAAAACTTATCTTTTATGGGAGATCATTTGCCTAAAAAATTGAATTATGCCCTATTTGATTATGTAAAATTTGACAAGCCTACCGAATGAAACGCCTTCAAGAAGTATTACAAAACAAGAAGTACAAAAAAATACCCTTTGTCATTTCAAAGACCCAACATCTTATTCTCAAGGTACGCATAAACGGATGTAAAGGCACTTTTATCTTAGATACAGGCGCTTCCAATAGTTGTGTGGGATTTGAAAGCGTGGAAAAGTTTCAATTGAACCCCACGCATTCTCCAACCAAAGCGGCTGGTGCTGGTGCCGTTAACATGGAAACTCAAATAGCTTCTAATAACCTACTTCAGTTAGGCCGTTGGAAAGACGCTGATTTTTCTTTTATTGTTTTTGATTTAACCCATGTAAATCAAGCCTTAATCCAACACAAGACCAAAGCCGTAGATGGTATAATTGGTGCTGATATATTGTTAGAAGGCAAAGCTATTATTGACTATCACCATCTGTATTTGTATTTGTTGTGATATATTTTTAACGTATAATTGGTCAAAAAAGGCGCTTCAAATCCTTGAGAAAATGCCAAAAAAAAACGCCTAAAATAATTAGGCGTCTTTGATTTACTTTAGTCTAGTTCATATAGTAATTGCTGAGCTTTCTCATAATCTTCAGCGTCTTTCGACATTTGTTTTAGGACTTTTTTACACTCTTTTATTTTATCTTGTTTTAATTTGGATAAGGCCAAAAACCATATTGCTTTTTCTTTGTATGAAGATTTCCCTTGTTGGATGTATTTTAATAGGGATTCCGCTTTTTGATACTTATTCGTTTCTATTAAAGCAATGGCAAAATAATATTGGAGTTCGGGTTTATTTATATCTTTTATTTTTTCAAATGCAATTACTGCTTTATTGTATTCATGATTGTTAAAGTAATCTTGAGCATTTCTCAAATTTGCATCAACTACTCCTCTCTCTATGAAATAGGCATTTTCGTGTTGGTTAAAGTCTCCATACGTTGGATTGTTATTTTGCAAACCAAACCAAGTTCCTAAAACAATAGCCACTGAAGCTGCTGCTGCAAAATACCATGGTTTAAAAGCAATAACTTTTGTTGGTTTTTGCTGGTTTTCAGAAAAATATTCTTTAGATATGGATTGCAGATTTTGTTTAAAATCAGTTGTGTTTGCAGAAAATTTATGATTTAAAAACAGTGTTGTTTCTTTATATAATTCAAACTTTTTATTGAATTCATTGTCGGTTTTCAACTTGATTTCAAATTGAATTTTTTCCTCTGGAGGCAATTCGTTATTGAGATAACTTTCAAAGCCCATGTATAGTTCTTCGTTCATACCGTTAGTAATTTATAGATCGGAATCTAGGTGATTGTTGTATCATTTCTGTTAATTGGCCTGTACATAATGATTTTTTCTTACGCACATATCCATAGGTTACGTTTAGTTTTTCGGCTACTTCTTCCATCGTTTTTGTAACAAAACTAAGTTTTAGTACTTCTTGACATTTTTCACCTAATTTTCGAAACATTTCATCAAACAACAATTGCTTATCGTCAAAAATTTCGGTTTGGTGTGCCATTTCGTGTACAGATTCATCTATAGATACATTTTCATCTGATAATGTTACCTCTTTATTAGATCCTTTTTTTAATTCATTTAGCCAACGTCTTTTACATAAAAGAAAAAAATAGGCATCAAAAGGACAGCTTAGTTGCAATCCTTTTGTTTTAGCTTGATTGTAAATTGTAATTAATACTTCCTGTATTACATCTTGTGCTTGATCATCATCACCACTATTAGTACGAATGTAGTTTTTGACTTTCGGCGCAAACTTTTTATATATCAAAGCTATAACGCTCGAGTTGTTTTGCAACAATCCGTCAATATAAAATTGATCTGGGTGTGTGTGTTTTTCATTCATAACTTCCTAGTTTATTGGCTAATGTAAAAAAGTATCTCAAATAAATTTAATTCATGGGTAACAATCTTTCAAATGTATTGATATAGTTATATAAGTTCATTCAAATAGTATTACTGGGTAATCAAAAAAAAATGATAATACAGGGTAACAATTTAAAACACTAGTTGATATTCTTATAGAACACAAAATTAAAATCAATAACAAATTAAGATTAAACCACTAAAAATTTACAATCATGAGAACACAAATCAAAAACATCGCATTAGTCTTCGTAACAACAATAAGTTTATTTAGCTGTACTCCAGACGAAGAGGTAATAAAAACTGCTTCACCAAAAAATGTAGCTCCAATTGATGGTAAATCGTTTACTGCTGACGAAGCATTACAACCTATTACATTTAGATGGACACCTGTAGTTCCAAAACCCCAACAACCGGTAATTTACAGATTAAAAGTATGGCAATTAATGCAAGGACAAAATGGAACACAAGCCATGAGAAGTAACCCACCTATAGTCACCAAAGACGTAGATAATATAACCGAAACCACAGTATCTGGAATATATACTGGGCCTTGTAAACCTCCTTATTTATGTGACTTTGTTTGGTCTGTACAAGCTATAGCGGTAGATGGCACAACTATAGGTGAGAATGACGGAACAAGTACTATAACACAATTCAATTTTTAATAAAAACACAACCTTATAATAAATTAAAAACAATAAATACTTTAGAAATTATGAAAACAAATTTTAAAAACATCGGATTAGTAGTATTGGCTTCCCTAGCAATTACAAGTTGTACAAATGACAACAACGAAAAAGCTGTTCCTACAGCACAAGATTTTGCAACTTTAAAAGAAGAAGCTTTAAATGGAATCAAACAAAATTTCACATTCAATGCAGAAGATGGGATGACCACCTTTACAACAGCGAAAGGAGTTCAATTTAGTATAAATGGCAATTGTTTAACCTTAAATGGGAACCCAGTAACAGGACTAGTAAATGTAGAATATGCGGAGGTTTTTGATCCAGGAACCATGTTAGTAACTGACAAAACGACTATGGGGAAATTACCAAACGGTGACATGGCTTTGATTATTTCAGGGGGTGAATTTTATATCAATGCTACAAAAAACGGTCAACAACTTGATATTACATGTCCTATGCAATTAATAATTCCGTCAGCTTTAACGGGAGGGGCTGATTCTGGAATGTCATTATGGGATGGTACAGTAGATGCAGATGGCAATACAGACTGGACTAGACAAGACCCAAATCCTGGTACAGGACAAGGCGGGGTTTTTACTGAAGGACAAGGCGCAAACGCTCCATACATTGCATTCTTAAATGATTTTGGATGGACAAATGTAGATCGCTTTTATAGTGACCCACGACCAAAAACCACAATATTAGCTGAAGCCCCTGCTGGATATAATTTTCAAAATAGTGGTGTGTATTTACATTATGATGGAGAAGGTAATGCTTTGGCCAAGTTAGACACGTACAACTCTGGAACACAACAGTTTTCGGAACATTACGGACAAATTCCAATTGGCTTACAATGTCATGTGATATTTGTCACTGAAGAAAATGGAAATTGGAGATATGCTATTAAATCGGTTACAGTTGCCGCTGGAGATATTTATGCTTTTACTACTGGAGAAACAACTTTAGGCTCACAAGCACAATTAACCGCAGCAATTAATGCTCTCCCATAAATAATTAACTACTTGATTTAGTTGAATGAAAGCGGTGATTTATTCATCGCTTTTCGCTATTTTTATAAATTGAACCAAACCCTTTACTTATGAAAAAAATAAGTTTAACTCTACTTCTCCTATTTGGAATAAGCCTTACTTTTTCTCAATCTAAAGTTAAAGACACCATAACAAGAAAGGCTACTATTACTTATGATAAAAAAGGGAATCAAATACTTTTAAAAGCTGAGACACCTCCTTTAGTTCAAATTGCTGGCGCCCCTAAATCCAATTATACTTATTTTTGGGAAACTGGTGACGGAAATTACAGCAAAGAACCCACACCTAAACACATCTATAAGAAAAAGGGCGACTACAAAATTAATGTATCGGTGACCAACAATTATGACAACGGAAAACCACCAAAAACAAGACCCAAAGTAGTTGCCATTACAGACATTACAGATGTTACTTATAGTCAAATTGCATCTTTAAAAGACACTACTTCTTACAACCTTTTTGCAAGTCGCGAACCACTGCCTGAGGAAGACATGGTAGTAGTAATGCAGTATAAAAACCCTTTAGAGTATGTTACTAGTGGAAAATTGTATTTGTTTTATAATGACAAATCATTTAAAAAGAAAAACTTTGAATGGGTTGAAACTAGAGCCCATTTTGGAGAAAGAGAAGTTGTTAAAAATGGAATTGCTTGTGCCACAGAAATAAATGAATCTTATAGAAATATTGCTTCTATGGATAACCTTCCTTCATTTCTTAATTCATTTACTACCACTGACGAAAATCTAGAATTCACTTTGTTAGAAAGCAAAGCATTATTTGATGATTCCAAAATTTTTGAATTTGATGCTATGGACTCTCAAGAAACTCGCAATTTATTTTTTACGTTTAAAACAACTCCAGAAATGATTAAAGACACGAGTGCCACTGTAAAGATGAGAGGCATTTTTGTGCCTGACAGAAATTTCAAAAACTACAAAAAGAAAACACTGGAAATGGAAATTGTAACCTCACATGACCCTAATAAAATGTCAAGCAATGGGACTAATATGAATTATAGAACTGTGAGATTAAAAACATTGAACTTTAAAACCCGTTTTCAAAACGATGGTGAAGGTCCGGCAAGAACTATTCATTTGGAAACTGATATTCCTGAAATGTTTGACAAAAAGACACTTAAAATTGTTGATTCGTATCCAAAATGTCCTATTTGTCCAAAAGATCAAATAGTATCTTATAGTTGTTTAGATACTATCCTAAAGAAAGACCAAATATATTTTACATTCAAAAACATATACATACCTGGGCGCAATCAAAAAAATGTCACAGAAAAAGATTCTACTAAAGGGTTTGTAAAATACTCTCTGAAATTTGCCAAAGATTTTCATAAAAAAACTACTCGAAGTAAGACTGCAATATTCTTTGATAAAAATGAACCCGTTATTACCAATTATGCCATTACTCGATTCAAGCCAGGCATTTCTATAGGAGCCAAAACAGGCTATAATTTATTTCCTGATCAAGTTAATGCTAAAAGTTATTTTGTTGGAGCTACTCTTTCTCCTTACAAATCCTATCATTTTTATTGGCAAATAGAATTGTTTTATAATCGGTTTGAAAGCAGTAGCAATATGAATCAGACCCCTATGGTCTTTGCTCCCTTGAATCCACCTCTTTTTCTCAATAACGGAACAGTAATAGATGCGGCATTTAGTCAAACTTCTACAACCGTTAAGACTACTAAGAATCTCATTGATGTGGTCCCGTTTTCCCTAAGATATTCTATTAACAATTATATAGGAGTTGGAGCTGGACCCCAATTTTCATTAGCTGTATCTAACATCACCGAAACGTTTAGAGACAAAAAGTATTATCAGCCTATTTTTGACCCTACATCACCTCCATCTCCAGGACCTGAAATTGAATCCTTAGGTAAAAGTGAAACAACAAAAGAATCCTCAAAAGCGTTTGAGAAAATGCAATCAAGTGTATTTGCAGATGCTACTTTTGGTTTTGCACGAATAGGTCCAAGTCTTGGGATTCGATATTATTTAAATTTTGAGAAGAATTTTAACTATTGGCAGTTTTATGCCATTTGGAAATTTTAAATGAAAAATCTTTTCTTTTATTTTCTGTTCGTAACTCAGCTTCTTAATGGGCAGCAATATTCTGTACAAGAAGATAAAATTTATAATGCTATTGATGTTTTTGTGTCCAAACCAGACGCAGAAAGTTTGCATCAATTAGAAATAACTGAAAAAGGACTTAATCCGATATCTAAAAAAGAAATACTTGCTTATGTTATTCTAAAATGCAATAAAGCTTACTATCAAAATCAATTTGGCTTTGCTAATCAAGCAATAGTTAGTTATGAAAAAGCTTGGCAATTATTTCAAACTCATAAACTCTCAAATTATGATATTGTAGACTCTTGTTTACAGCCATTAGGAAATCTATACACCTCTATAGGTGATTATGTTAATGCTGAGAATATAATTAAAAGTTATTATTTCAATGCCACTATTGAAAAGAATTCCCAACAAAAATATGCTGCCGTATTAAATTTATCTACTGTTTTTCAAACAAGTGGCAGATTAAAAGAAGCCATCGATTTACTCCAAAAAACGATGCAAACGGAGGTGTTAACCTCAACTCAAAAAGGCACTATTTTAAACAATTTGGGTAATGCCTATTTTCTTTCCACTAAAGGGTTAACAATGGAACGAGAAGCATATAGCAAAGCTGAAAAATTATTTTTAGCCTCAGTTAATTTATTAAAAGCAGACCCATCTCAGTCAAAAGAGTTATCTAATGTATATCGAAATTTAGCTGTTATCTACAGTGAAAGTAATCGCTTTGATTTAGCCAATACTTTTATGGAAAAAGCGATAAAAGAATTTTTTTTGATTCCAAATGGAACACCTAGAGAACAAGCCAAATTGTATTATGAAAATGCCAAATTGTGTTTTCAACAAAATGACATAGTAAATGCCGAAGTTAGTTTAAAGGCTATTTTTTCCATTTTGGTTTCCAATTACTCTTCAACAAAAAACCTATTACCTTATAAAAATACTCTCTATGCAGAAACCACTCTTTTAGATGCATTAGATTTACAGGCTGAAATATACATGTCCATTTCACAACCCCAAAAAGCCTTAGTAGCCTATCAACTTTCATTTCATATAGAATCATTATTACAATCGCTAATGGTGTATGAAAATTCCAAAATCATAACTCAATTACGGAATCGAAACCGTACTGAAAAATGCTTGGATATTTATTATTCTTTATATCAAAAAGAAAAGAATATCAAATATATTGAAAGTGCATTTCTTCTAGCAGAAGCAACAAAATCTAGTCTATTAAAAGAACATTTAAATCATTCAAAAACAATATCAAAACAAGAAAAGCGAATTTATTCCCAACTCCAACATTGGAATACTATTATCCTAAAAGAACAGCAAAAATTAGATTTAGCCAATGTGGCACTTATTAATAAGGCCATACAAAAACAAAATGAGTTGATGTTAATACTTAAAACAATTCCTTTTAAAAACGAAACTAACTCAACCCAAGTCTTAACAATTCCAAAATTGTTTTCCAAATTAGAAAAAGACAATGTAATTATGGTAGAATATTTTTTTGGAGTTGAAAGAATTTATGTTTTTACTTTAGAACAACATAAAATCAAAGTAGATTTTATTAAAGTTGATGGCACAACTACTCAAAAAACGGTACAATTCATAGACTTATTTTCGGATGCCAATTCAATAGTAAACAATCCAAGCCAATTCAATCAATATGCTAATTCTACATACAAATTGCTTAAGTTGCCTTCTAAAAAAACACTAAAAAAACTTATTATTGTACCCGATGGATTATTAACTTTTTTACCCTTTGAGGCATTAATAACAGAAAAAAACAATACTACAAACTTTGCTAAAATGCATTATTTACTCTATGATTTTAAAGTAGGATATTCCAATTCTGCCTTATTTTATTTAGAGTTAAAACCATTCCAACATATAAAGGAAAGTGTACTGGGTGTATTTCCAATTTTTGAAAATTCACCTTTAGAATTAGCCTATTCAAAAAAAGAGTTAGAAAGTATAAAAAGAAATTTTGATGGACTATACTTAGAAAAAAACAAAGCTACTTTTAAAAATTTTAAATACAATGCCCCCAATTTTTCAATACTTCATTTATCTACTCATGCTAATTCAGGGGATGTTTATAGTCCGGCAAGTATACTATTTTACGATAAAGAAATAGTCTATTCAGAATTATATGATTTAAATATCAAACCTGATTTAATAGTTTTAAGTGCTTGTGAGACTGGGATTGGAAAACTCTACAAAGCAGAGGGCGCTATGAGTATTGCTCGTGGTTTTCAATTTGCAGGAGCTCAAAACTTATTATTTTCTTTATGGAAAGTAAACGATTATACTACTTCTCTATTTATAGATGATTTCTATAAAAATTGTAAAAAGTCGCATTCCTATTTTGAAGCCAATCACCAAGCAAAATTGGATTATTTATTAGATGAAACAATTCCAAATTCTAAAAAATCACCCTATTATTGGAGTGCAATGGTTTATTATGGCACGTTAGAAAGCAAACCAACAGCTCCAATTCTTCTTTATTTCGTAGTATTTTCAATTACTTGTTTGGGGTTGTATTTGATGTATAAGAAAACCTTTAAGGCTTCAAAATTGGTTAAAAAATAATAAAGAAACTCTTCTTTTGATTTCATATAATCAAAAAATTACTAAAGTATTGGTGCTGATGTATTGTTAGAAGGCAAAGCTATTATTGACTATCACCATCAGTATTTGTATTTACTTTAAAGTGCTTTTTCAAAGAATAATAGGCTAGAAAGGTACTCAATAACATTAAAAAACTACCCAATATAAATGGAGCCCCTGGCAATTGGATTGGAGCTGATTTATGGGTGAAAAAGTAAAACGTATTCGTCATCATAGGAGGTCCAATAATAGCCGATGCACTCATCATACTAGCAAGTGTTCCTTGAATCTCACCTTGTTCGTTGGGTGGAACTTTTCCCGAAACCACGCTTTGTAATGCAGGCCCGGCAATACCTCCTAAACAATAAGGAATTAAAAACACAAACAACATCCAGCTTTGAGTAGCAAAAGCAAACAAGAGCATCCCTACAGTATAGAGAGCCAATCCAATATAGATACTCTTTTCGTTTCCCAATCGTGGATTAGTCCAGCGAATCAATCCGCCTTGTACAATTCCTACTAATAGACCAATAGCACCTAGTGAAATTCCTATCATTTTTTCGTCCCAATGGAAGCGGTACATAGTGTAGAAACTCCAGTTGCTGTGAACCGCATGTGAACCCACATACAATAAGAAAATAGCAGCTATCAATCCTATTAAGGATGGATACTTTTTTAAATTGATAAAGGCCCCAATAGGGTTAGCCCGTTTCCATTCAAAAGCCCTTCTGTTTTCTTTACTAAGGGATTCGGGTAATATGAAATAGCCATATAAAAAGTTGAGCATACACAATACTGCGGCGGCATAAAAAGGGACTCTAGAACCAAACTGGCCTAATAAACCTCCTATAACTGGCCCTATAATGAAACCTAATCCGAATGCGGCGCCTATCATTCCGAAATTCTTGGCACGGTTCTCGGGGGTACTCACATCGGCTATATAAGCAGATGCTGTAGTGATACTAGCGCCTGTTAATCCTGCAATGATTCTACCGATGAACAACCAAAAAATAGAAGGTGAAAAAGCCAATAGTAAATAATCCAAGGCAAAAGTAAAAAGCGATAGTAAAATGATAGGTCGTCGTCCGTATTTATCACTTAAATTTCCAATCAATGGGGCGCATACAAACTGAGTAATAGCATAGGCAAAAGTCAACCAACCACCATATTGTGCGGCCTCACTAACATCGCCGTGTATTAGTTCTCGGATTAATTTGGGGATTACGGGGATAATGATCCCCCAGCCTGTAATATCAATCAACATAGTGATGAATATAAATCCAATCGCCGCTTGTTTGTTGTTTTGCTTCATACCTTATATATAGGCCACAAATAAACAAAAAATCCCGCTTAGAAAAACCAAGCGGGATTCAAATATATAGGCGCCTCATCCGAGGCAGGTAAAAACTAAAGTTCTAATGCTTTTTTAGGATTTCCACCCATTAAGATTTCACCTGGATTTTCTAGTGCTTCTTTAACAGCTACTAAGAATCCTACTGATTCACGACCGTCAATGATTCTGTGGTCGTATGATAAAGCTACATACATAACTGGAGCAATCACAATCTGTCCGTTTCTTACGATTGGTCGATCAACCACATTGTGCATTCCTAAAATACCCGATTGAGGAGGATTGATGATTGGAGTAGACAACATGCTTCCAAATACACCTCCATTAGAAATGGTGAATGTACCTCCTGTCATTTCATCCACTGTGATTTGCCCATCACGAGCTCGTAAAGCCAATCGTTTGATTTCGGCTTCCACTCCACGGAATGATAACGTCTCTGCATTACGCATTACAGGCACCATTAATCCTTTTGGACCAGATACAGCTACAGAAATATCACAGAAGTCATACGCGATTTTCTCTTGACCATCAATCATTGAATTTACATCTGGATAGAGTTGTAATGCACGAGTAACTGCTTTGGTAAAGAAGGACATAAATCCTAAACCTAAACCATGTTTGTCTTTGAATGCATCTTTATATTCAGCTCTCAAAGCATATATATTGGTCATGTCCACTTCGTTAAAAGTAGTCAACATAGCTGTTTCATTTTTAGCTGCTACTAATCTTTCGGCAACTTTACGACGCAACATAGATAATTTTGTTCTTTCAGAGCCTCTAGTTCCACCCGTTGGAGTTCCCATAGATGGTATTGCATTTACAGCATCCTCTTTTGTGATTCTTCCTCCTTTTCCAGTGCCTACAATTGCTGCAGGTTGAATGTTTTTTTCATCTAATATTTTGCGTGCTGCTGGAGATGGTGCTTGAGTAGCATAGGTAGTTGCTGGAGCCGGAGCGGCTTTTGGCGCTTCTACTTTCTTTTCTTCTGCCTTAGGAGCTTCTGCTTTCACTTCAGCTGCAGGGGCTGCCCCACTTGGTTTGGCCGCACTAGTGTCTATTAAACAAACTACTGCACCAACGGCTACAGCATCACCTTCTTCTGCTTTAAGTGTAATAATTCCACTAGCTTCAGCAGGCAATTCCAAAGTGGCTTTGTCTGAATCAACCTCAGCAATAGCTTGGTCTTTTTCAACATAGTCTCCGTCTTTTACTAACCAGGTAGCAATTTCTACTTCTTTAATTGATTCCCCTGGAGAGGGAACCTTCATTTCTAAAATCATAGTTGTATATTTTAGTTTATTGATTTTATAGTGTTGTTTCTTATCTATCTAAATAAATTCTTGTCAAATACCATACGAATGGCATCGGCATGACGTCTTCTATCTCTTGTATGACTTCCAGCCGCTGGAGCAGCATAGGCTTTTAATGAAGCTAATCTCCAAGCTACTAGGTCAAAATTCATCAACATATAGCTATAAGCACCCATATTTTTAGGCTCTTCTTGTGCCCAAACGAAATCATCGGCATTAGGATAACTCGCAATTACCGCTTTTAATTGTTCTACTGGTAGCGGGAACAATTGCTCTATACGAACCAAAGCTACATCATTTCTATCTAAGTTTCCTCTTTCAGCTAAGATATCATAATAGAATTTACCCGTACAGAATACTACGGTTTTAACTTTTTTCTTATCAATAGTTGTATCATCTATTACTTCTTGGAACGAGCCTTTATATAATTCTTCTTGAGTAGAAACACATAATGGATGGCGCAACAAACTCTTAGGTGAGAATACCACTAACGGTTTGCGGAACTTCGTTTTCATTTGGCGACGCAACAAATGGAATAAATTTGCAGGAGTTGTACAATCGGCTACATACATATTATGTTTGGCACACAATTGTAAATAGCGTTCCATGCGAGCTGAGGAATGTTCGGCTCCTTGTCCTTCATAGCCGTGAGGCAACAATAGTACTATACCATTTTGGTTGTTCCATTTGTCTTCTCCACACGAAATATATTGGTCAATCATGATTTGGGCTCCATTGGAGAAATCTCCAAATTGGGCTTCCCAAATGGTTAAGGAATTTGGATTTGTTAAAGCATAGCCATAATCAAAACCTAAAACCCCATATTCTGAAAGGAATGAATTGAAAATTCTGAAATTTCCTTTTTTGTTTTTAACTGAGTTTAAAAGTACTACTTCTTCCTCGCTGTCTTCCACTTTTACAACGGCATGACGGTGTGAAAAGGTACCACGCTCTACATCTTGACCTGATAAGCGTACATCATATCCTTCTGTTAATAATGACCCATACGCCAATGACTCTGCTGTTCCCCAATCAATCACATTATTATCGTACATGGTTTTACGATCGGTGACAATTTTAGATATTTTACTGATGAACTTCTTATCGGAAGGTAAGGTAGAAATGGTTTCTAAAATACCATCCAATTTCTTTTTGTCAAATGTAGTATCTACCTTCTTCAACATTTCATCATCGGATACTTGAACAAATCCTTTCCATTCGTCTTGCATAAAAGGCTTGATAATTGTCAAGTCTTTTTTACGAGATGCCTGTAGGTTCTCATCCAATTTGCCTTTATACTCGTTTTCTATCTTGGTAATATAAGCTGCATCAATTATCCCAGAAGTAATCAACTTCTCGGCATAGATATCTCTTGGGTTTTTGTGGCGTGCAATAATTTTATATAATACCGGTTGGGTAAAACGAGGTTCATCTCCTTCATTGTGTCCATATTTTCGGTAACCCAATAAATCAATGAATACATCACGTCCAAATTCCATACGGAAATCCAATGCAAACAACATAGCATGCACTACTGCTTCTGTATCATCGGCATTCACGTGAAGTACGGGTGACAAAGTTACTTTAGCTACATCGGTACAATACGTTGACGAACGAGCATCTTGGTAATTAGTTGTAAACCCTACTTGATTGTTGATTACAATGTGTATCGTTCCCCCTGTTTTGTATCCATCCAATTGAGCCATTTGCACAATTTCGTATACAATTCCTTGTCCGGCTACTGCTGCATCCCCGTGAACGGCGATAGGCAATACTTTTGAGAAATCATCTGGGAAATATTTATCTTGTTTGGCACGGGTAATTCCTTCTATTACCGCTCCTACTGTCTCTAAGTGAGAAGGGTTTGGAGCCAAATTTACGTTTATTTTTTTGCCTGATTTGGTGGTTCGCTCTGCTGTTAGTCCCAAATGGTATTTCACATCCCCATCAAAATATTCTTTATCATAGTCTTTTCCATCAAATTCGGAGAAAATGTCTTGAGTGGCTTTACCAAAGATATTGGCCAACACATTCAATCGCCCTCTATGAGCCATTCCCATAACGAAATGTTCTACTCCTTTTTCGGCTGCTGCTTCAATAACTGCATCTAGCCCTGGAATGATGCTTTCTCCACCTTCTAATGAAAATCGCTTTTGCCCCACATATTTGGTATGCAAAAAGTTTTCAAAAGAAACGGCTTCATTTAATTTTCCTAAGATATGCTTCTTTTCATCGGCTTCAAATTTAGGTAGATTGTCATTGACATTTAACTTGTTTTGAATCCATTGAATCACTTCAGGTTTTCTCATATACATGTATTCAATTCCAATATGTTGGCAGTATACATTTTTCAAATGAGTAATGATATCTTTAAGCGTAGAAGGTTGGTGTCCTAAAACTTTAGCAGCATCAAATACAGTAGTCAAATCGGCATCCGACAACCCAAAATTGGCTAAATCCAAATTAGGCTCATACGTGCGTCTTTCCCGAACCGGATTGGTTTCGGTGAAGAGATGACCGCGAGTGCGGTAACCATCTATCAGTTTTAAAACATTAAATTCTTTTTGTATTTTATCTGAAGCAACACCGCTTTGAGGTGCATTGGCCGCATAAGAAGCTAGTTCTTGTACCGCATGTTCCTCATTATAAGTTGTCATTCCAAAATCAAAGCCTTGAAAAAAGGCTCTCCAACTTGGCTCAACAGCGTCAGGATTTTGAAGGTATTGTTCGTATAAATCAGCGAAAAATTCGGTGTGTGCAGCGTTTAAAAAGGAAAACCTATCCATATCTTACGAGTAAATAATCTTTGTATTAGAAAATCAATTGCAAAAGTATGATATTTGTAATAATCTTTCAATGTTTTTACTACATTTATCTCGCTAAATAAATATATATCCCTATGAAAAAGAACGTCTTTTATAAAATTTTAAAAAGGAGTATAGCACTAGTACTTATAGGACTGCCTATATTGGTACTGGGACAAAATTCTAAAGCGCCCAAACTAAAAACTGGTGCCTTTTGGGAACAAGTCCAATTTGGTGGAGGATTAAGTTTTAACGCCAATCACGACTACACCGATATTACGATAGCCCCTAGTGCCATTTATAATTTCAATTCAATATTTGCTCTTGGGACTAGTTTGCAATACAGTCATTTGGATCAGCGTAATTTTTACAATTCCAATCTCTTTGGTGGAAGTCTTATTGCTTTAGTAAATCCTATAGAAGAAATCCAACTTTCAATAGAGCTTGAGGAAGTTCATGTCAACAGTACTTATACCAGTAACTACGGGAATCTAACTAAAAGTTTTTGGAATACAGGTTTGTATTTTGGAGCTGGATACCGAGAAGACAACCTTACCATAGGAGCGCGGATTAATGTGTTGTATGACAAAAACAAAGATGTTTATGGAAGTGCCTTCATGCCATTTGTTCGTGTCTATTTTTAATACGATGAAAAAGGTTTACCCTATTGCACTACTGTTTTTTTTCCTGGGGTGTTGGTCACAAAAACCCACTGTCTTTTTTATGGGAAAAACTACTCGACCCTCATCATTTACATCTTCTACTTTAACCCTGAATGCATTCTCATTTAAATTAACTTTACTAGATAAAGACAATTATCTCGACTATTATACCTTATCCGTTTACAATCCTAATACTCAGTTGAACGACCAATATATTAGAATGAATAATGGGTATTTCCTAAGCAACAATAAGTCCTTTTCGTATTACAACTTTAATGGAATGAAAATAGATTCTTTTAATCCAAATGGGGTTTCTGATTTTGGCAGTGCTATTGCTAGTGGTTTTTTGAATTTACTTTTTGAGAGTCATTAGTATTTATTCCGAAACCACACCTTCATCCATTCTCTTTTTAATATCAAGAAAGCGATTTGTTCGGCCAACACTATAGTGTCAGAGCCATCCAATTGTTTGACGTTTTCTTCAGGCACATCAATGATGTAGAGCAAATTCAATAGTTCGGTGTATTTGTGTTGAATCAACCGGTATATGGCATCATGAATCTGATTCTTTAATTCAACCGTATTAGTGTCTAAAGGAATATCAATGGGCTCATTGGCAAAATTAAAATCCTTGTTTAGTTGCTCTATGAGTTTGGTGTATAAGTTTTCTTGCTCCGCCTCAGTAAGCAAACTATCCGTAGTGATAGGCGCTATAAAACTAGACATTACGACGCATTAAGTTTTCGCCAAAAGCACGAAGTAGCGCTTTCTTATCGGTGTTAATTTGCATAGTATCTAAGGTAGCAAAAGCTTTTAATGTATAGGCTTGTATAGCTTCTTGAGTAGCCGCACTAGCTCCTGTTTGATTGAACAATAATTTAACCGAATTGATTTTGTCGGTATTGTCCGTTGGTTGTATCGAAAACAAATGCAATAATTGTTCTTGGTCATTAGCAGAGGCAAACTCAACAGCTTTGAGGTACAAATAGGTTTTTTTGTTTTCAATAATATCTCCTCCTACTTGCTTTCCAAAAGTTTCTGGATCTCCAAAGGCATCTAAGTAATCATCTTGCAACTGAAAAGCAAGACCTAAATTCAATCCAAAATCATATATAGCATCCGCATTTTCGGTAGTTGTATTGGCCACTATAGCTCCCATTTTGAGGGCAGCGGCTACTAAAACTGCCGTCTTGAATTCTATCATTTTTAGGTATTCGGGAATTGTTACATCATCACGGGTTTCAAAATCCACATCATATTGTTGGCCCTCACACACTTCTAAAGCTGTTTTACTAAATAATTTAGCCAGTTCTCTAAATGTTGCTGGCTCGTATCCTTCAAAAAATTGATAGGCCAAAATCAGCATGGCATCTCCTGATAATATTCCAGTATTCACATCCCATTTTTCGTGTACGGTTTCATGACCGCGACGCAAAGGTGCCGCATCCATAATATCATCGTGGATTAATGAAAAATTATGAAACACTTCCACTGCAGTAGCGGCGGCCAAGGCTTTTTCACAATCGGCATCAAACACTTCGGCTGCCATTAAGGTTAAAACTGGGCGCAATCGTTTACCCCCTAAAGAAACAATATACCGTATTGGTTCGTAAAGATTAACCGGTTCTTTTAAAGAAATCAAATTATTAAAATGAGCCGAGATAAGGTCTTGATAATCGGAAATAGCGCGCATGACTAAATATTTTTCGGCTAATTTAGGCTATTCCGATTGGATTACAAACCCCAACAAAGCAAATGTTAAATTTATGTAAAAACTATGGAAACTATTTTTGTATTAAAAGTTTCCTTTGTAGTTTTGCCTCAGAAAATTGAAAACTCATGAAAGATAAAATCATCAAAAAAGCTACAGAAATGTTTTTGAAACTCGGTTTCAAAAGTGTCACTATGGATGATATTGCTTGTGAAATGTGTATCTCAAAAAAAACCATTTACAAATATTTTCACAACAAAGAAGTCCTAATAGAAGAAGGAACTGAGATTGTCCATCAAAACATTCATCGCATGATGGATGAGATACTCAGTAAAGACTATAATGCTATTAAAGAGAATTTCGAAATTCGAAATAGCTTCAAAGAAATGTTTCAGTCTTTCGACCATTCCCCGGCTTACCAGCTCAAAAAACATTATCCAGATATTTACCATAAGATGATGGCTAAGGAACTTGAAGACTGTACTCAAATGTTCCACCAAAACATTATCAAAGGCATCAAGGAAGGCCTGTATCGCGAAGAAACGGATGTTGATGCCGCTGTGCGATTTTATTATACGCTAATTTTCTCCATCAATGAAAATACGCAATTGGAACGTGAAGTAAAGATATTGGAAGCCAAAGCACTAGAGTATCACACTCGGGCTATAGCGACACCAAAAGGCCTTGAAGAACTTAAAATACAGTTACAAAACCCTATATAATTACCCTATGAAAAATAAATTAGTACTCACACTGCTCCTACTACTAAGCTTAGTACACGCCCAAGAAAAAAAGCAAACCTATTCGTTTAGTTTGCAACAGGCTATAGACCATGCCTTGCAACACAATTATTCGGCCATCAATGCCAGTAGAGATATTGAAGCCGCCAAGAAGAAAAAATGGGAAACAACCACTATGGGGTTGCCTCAAATTAATGCGGGTCTTGACTACCAAAACAATTTTGAATTGCAAAAGTCCTTAATTCCGGCCCAATTCTTCGGAGGGAATCCTGGGGAATTTATGGAAGTAGCTTTTGGAACCAAACACAATATGAATGCGCACGCTAGTCTTAGCCAATTGATTTTTGATGGCTCTTATTTAGTAGGCTTACAATCGGCGCGTACCTATTTGAAGATATCGGAAAATGCCAAAATCAAAACCAACCAAGAGTTGCGCGAAATTGTAATCAATGCCTATGGCAACGTCCTATTAGCTGATGAAAGTATTACTATACTTGGAAAGAACAAGACCATACTTGAAAAAACATTGAACGATACCCGTGAAATTTATAAAAACGGATTGATAGAAGAAGAAAATGTGGAGCAACTTCAAATCACCCTTGCCTCTATCAACAGTTCGTTAGAATATGCCAAACGCATGAAAACCATTGCTACTAACATGGTAAAACTTCTTTTAGGAATAGACATCAATGAAGAACTTACGCTTACTGATTCCTTAGCTGTGATAACTCAAAACAATGTTGATCTAGCCCTATTAAAAGAAGAATTCAATGCGTCTTCAACGATAGATTACCAAATTGGACAAAATCTACAAGAGTCCAAACGGTTATTGATGTTGTATGAAAAAAGCAAAGCCTTACCTTCAATTGGAGCAGGAATCAACTTTGGATACAATGCCTTCAACGACCAATTCGCCTTTTTTACTTCAAATCAAAAATGGCTCAACTATTCCAATATGGGAATTAGTTTGAACGTACCTATTTTCAGCAGCTTTGGACGAAGTGCGCGCACTCAACAAGCCAAGATTGCTTATGAACAATCAAAGACAGCTCTACTCGAAACAGAACAAAATCTGAAAGTGAAATTCGAGAAAGCCAAAAGTGATTATGAATACAGTTTGGAACAATATGCCAATGCCAAAAGCGTTTTGTCTTTAGCAGAACGTATTGAAAACAAACAACAAATCAAATTCAGAGAAGGGCTTTCTTCGAGCTTTGATTTCACAGAAGCACAACAACAATTGTATGCTAAACAACAAGCCTACCTGCAATCTATGGTAGAGGTCATCAACAAGAAAGCAACCCTCGATAAATTACTCAATAAAAATTAATTCAAAGTTCTATGAAAAAAATATTCATCCTTACAGCATCCGTTTTACTTCTTATTTCCTGTGGAAAAAAAGAAGATACTACTTCCATTGAAAAACTAATAGAAGCGAAAAATGTAAAAGCACTTCAAGAAAAAAAGGTAGCCTTACAGACTGAAATCACCAAAATCGAAACGGCATTGGCGACTTTAGACACCAAGAAAGAAGAAGCATTGGTATCGGTAGCTCCCGTTAAAGATACCCTATTTAACCATTATTTGGACATTCAAGGAAGTGTAAACACCAAAGAAAATATGCTTATCCAACCCGAATTCAGTGGTAATTTAACGTCACTTACGGTTAAAGCTGGTGACCATGTAACCAAAGGTCAAGTGTTAGGAAGAGTGGATGATGCGGGAATGAGTCAGCAATTGGCTAATGCAGAAAACCAATATGCGTTAGCAAAAACGACTTTTGAAAGACAAAAAAACCTTTGGGATAAGAAAATTGGTTCTGAAATTCAATTTTTACAAGCGCAAACCCAAATGGTTTCGGCCCAAAAAGGTGTAGCCCAAATAAAAGCTCAATTGGCCAAAACGGTTATTAGAGCACCCTTTTCTGGAACTGTTGATGAAGTTTTCGCAGAAAAAGGACAGGTTGTTGCGCCTAGCATGCAAGGCTTGATGCGTATAGTCAACTTAGGCAATATGTATGTATCTACTTCCGTTCCTGAAACCTATATAGGAAAACTTAAAGTAGGGACCATTGTTGATGTTTACCTTACCTCTTTAGGCAAAACCTACAAAGGAAAAGTACGTCAAGTTGGTAACTTCATTAATCCAAACAACCGAAGCTTTGGCATAGAAGTAAGCATCCCTAACCCAGATAATTTATTACGTCCAAATCAAGTAGCCAAATTAAAAATAACAGATTATACGAGTCATGGAATTGTTGTGCCTAGTAATGTGATCCAAGAAGATGGCTCCGGTTCTAAATTCGTTTATACTGTAAATGGTAGCAATGGTAAAACAGGAACTGCTAAAAAAGTATTTGTAAAAGTGGGGCAATCCTCAGACAACCTAACCGAAATCTTAAGTGGCTTATCCAAGGATGACAGTATCGTTACCGAAGGTGTGAATACCATTTCAGATGGCATGAAATTAAATTTTTAATCCTCGATCCATGAGTAACCATAGCAAAGAATTTAGTATTTCAAGTTGGGCTGTAGACAATCGAGTAACCGTCTACATCTTCACCATACTTATTGTGATTACAGGGGTAATAGCCTATGTCACTATGCCACGTGAAGATTTCCCAGAAATCATCGAAAACAAAGTGTATATCTCTTCTGTATTCCCAGGTAATTCTGCAGAAGATGTAGAGAAATTGATTGTAAAACCATTAGAAAAAGAAATCAAAAACATCAGTGGTGTTGAAAAAGTAACTGGAAGTTCATTTCAAGATTACGGCATGATGGTGGTGGAATTCAATGACAAAGTAACCATTGAAGCTGCCAAACAAAAAGTAAAAGACAAAGTTGACAATGCCAAAGCCGATACCAATTGGCCAAACTTAGACAACGGAAGTAAAGTAGAACCCAATGTATTCGAATTGAATATTTCGGAAGAAGTGCCTATTTTAAACATCAACTTGCAGGGAAATTATACCACCCAGCAACTCAAAAAATTTGGAGAAAAACTGCAAGATGATATTGAAGAAATATCCGAAGTTAAGAAAGTAGACATCTTGGGTGTGGATGACAAAGAAGTAGAAATTGCGGTAGACATTTTTAAAATGACAGCGGCTCAAGTTTCGTTTGACGAAATCCAAAATGCCGTGAAATACGAGAACATGACACTTTCTGGTGGTAACCTTACCTCACAAGGCTCTCGTAACAACATTCGTATAGTAGGGGAAATTAAAGATCCGAAAGAGTTAGAAAACATAATCGTCAAATCGTTTGGAGGCGCCGTGTACTTAAAGGATATTGCAACCATCTCCTTTAAAGAAAAAGAGAAAACTACATTTGCGCGCGAAAAAGGCAAAGAAGTGGTGATGCTGAATGTGAAAAAGCGTTCGGGCCAAAACATGATTTCGGCTATTGACCAAGTAAAAGATAAAATCAAAGAAGCACAAGCTTCCTACTTGCCTAAAGATTTGCATATCGAATTGACCAATGATCAGTCGTCGCGTGTAGAGCACCAAGTGAACGAACTTTCCAACCACATCATTTTTGGTATCGTACTGGTAATGATTGTTTTGATGTTTACTATGGGACTGCGAAACTCCTTATTTGTTGGAGCAGCGATTCCACTCTCTATGTTGATGGCGTTTACCATTTTATCTGCTTTAGGCCTTACGCTTAACACTATGGTATTATTTGGTTTAGTTATGGGGTTGGGGATGCTCGTAGATGATGGAATTGTGGTAGTAGACAATGTGTTTGCTAATATGAAAAAAGGCATGCCACGTATACAAGCGTCTAAAATTGGTATTGGAGAAATTGCATGGCCTGTTATTTCATCAACTGCCACTACCCTAATGGCTTTCTTGCCTTTTGCCCTTTGGCCAGGTACTATGGGTAAATTCATGAAATATTTCCCTTTAACCTTATCGGTAACTTTAGGAGCTTCTCTTTTCGTAGCTATGATAGTGAATGCGGCCATGACGGGAGGTTCAATGGACATAGAAGATAAAAATGTAAGCAACAAATCGGCCAAACTCTTCAGTATCATTTTTGGTGTATTAGCCTTATTGTTCATTGTCGTAGGGAATGTAGAGGATAGTAAATTTGCTAGAGCAATTGGACACTTATCGCTAATTTCATTAGGCTTAATGTGGCTTTACAAATGGAAGTTGTACCAATGGACCCAAGACTTCCAACACGGTTTCTTCCCTAGAATGGAAGAGAAATACAAATTATTTTTGGGTAAAATACTAACGGGTAAGCGCGCTGCAATTGCATTGGTTACTATCATAGGTATGCTTTTCTTCTCGGTAATGCTTTTGAGTATATTCCCAAGAAAAGTACTGTTCTTCCCTGATAATATTCCAAATCAAGCCATCGTATATATTGAATATCCTCAAGGTACGGATATCAACAAGACCAATAAGGCCACTTTATTTGTAGAAAAACAAGTGATTTCTATATTGGACAAATATGTAGATGCTAAAACAGACACCAACTTCTTGGCAGAAAGTATCGTGTCTCAAGTAGGTGTAGGTGCTGGAAATCCTAATGTGGATGCTGGTTCTGCTTCTGAAACTCCTTTTAAAGGAAAGGTGACGGTGAACTTCTCCGAATTCAAATTTAGAAGAGGTATCAATACTGCCGATATCCTAGAAGAGATTCGAGGTAAAGTGAAAGGCATCGCAGGTGCTACAGTTACCGTTGAAAAAGACGCCAACGGTCCACCAGCAGGTTATCCTATTAGTATCCAATTAACTGGAGAAGATTATGACCAAATGTTGCATGAAGCCGATAAAATGATTGCTTTCATTGACCATAAAAACATACCGGGTATTGAAAAACTAACTGTAGATGTCAACAAAAAAAGCCCAGAACTAGAGGTAACAGTAGATCGTGTTAATGCAGGAAGTGTAGGGATTTCTACAGGGCAATTGGGATTCAATTTACGTCGCTCTGTATACGGACAAGATATATCTACCTATAAAGAAGGAGATGACGATTACGACATAACCGTTCGTATGCAAGAAGACCAACGTAAGAATGAGAACATTTTGTTCAACCAATCGTTGACATTTAGAAATCAAAACAACGGGCAAATTGTACAAGTGCCCATTTCGGCGGTTTCTAAAACGGAAAAAACGTATACCTATAACCAAATCAAACGCAAAGGATTCAAACGTGTTATGACTGTGTATTCTAATGTGTTAACCGGGTATAATGGAGATGAAATCACCAAACAAATTGCCACCGAATTAAACAATTACCAATTGCCTAAAGGGGTTACGTATAAATTCTCGGGGGTACAAGAAGAGCAAGGCAAAAACCAAAACTTCTTGATGTATGCGTTATTTTTAGCTTTGGCGGGTATCACCATTATCATTGTACTGCAATTCAACTCCGTTTCTAAGACTTTGGTTATCTTATTTACCGTGTTGCTTAGTTTTAGTGGAGTATTCTATGGGTATGTCATTGCCAATATGAATTTTGTAATCCTGATGACCATGATGGGAATTATATCGCTGGCGGGAATCGTAGTAAAGAACGGAATTGTATTGATGGACTTCTTTGTCTTATTATTGGATAAAAAAGTAATTGAAATGCGAGTAGAGACTCATGATGATTTGAGCATAGCTGATATAAAAGAAGTTATTATTGAAAGTGGTAAATCTCGTTTAAGACCGGTTTTACTAACGGCATTAACCGCAGTATTGGGATTAATTCCATTGGCCATAGGATTGAACTTCGACTTCTTCGGACTGATAACGGATTTAAATCCGCATTTATTTATGGGAGGTGATAATGTAATATTCTGGGGACCATTGGCCTGGACGATTATCTTCGGATTAACCTATGCGACCATACTAACATTGGTAATGGTACCTGTAATGTTCTACTTGGTTAAACGCGTTAAATTTGCTTTACGCGACCAACGTTTGCGAAGACAAGCATTGCAATAATACAAGTTCTTACTTATAAAAAAAGCCATCCTAATC
>JAHEHJ010000048.1 GCA_024644655.1 Flavobacterium sp. | reverse complement strand
GGTTGTTTACGATATTGCTAAATCAAGCCAGTTTTAACAATTGGATGGCTGGAGGTCAAAGCAGTATTTCTGGCAATGCCGGAATGAAATATGATTTGAATTACAAAAGCGATAGTTGGACTTGGGACAACAAGTTGAATGCCAATTATGGATTAACGAAAATCAATGGTCAACCCATCCAAAAAACAGACGATCGGTTTGAATTCAATTCCCTTTTGGGGAAAAAAGCTTCTGAACATTGGTATTATTCTGCATTTTTTAATTTTAAGACCCAATTTGATTCAGGATTTGACCAATCTGAACCGAGTACACGTATTTCCCATTTCTTTTCACCGGCTTACTTTCAATTTGGACCAGGGATGATGTGGAAGCAAAACGATAATTTAAAAATCAATATTGCTCCTGCTACGTCTAAGATCATAGTGGTACATTCTCATTTCACAGATTCTAAGCCTTCATTTGGGGTTGCCCAAGGCCATTCCTCTCGATATGAGTTTGGTGCTGCTGTGAACGCTTATTATAAGTTTACAGTTATGGAAAATGTAACGGCGGAACACATCTTGAATTTATATACCAATTACCGTGAAAATCCTGAGAATATAGATTTAGATTATACCATAAATATTTCCATGAAGGTTAACCGGTATTTATCTACCAATTTTGCTTTTCAGACGATTTCAGACGACAATGCATTTCCTGGATTTCAAACCCGTCAAGTATTTGGAATAGGAGTTAATTATACATTTTAAACTAAAAAAGCCCCGATTATCGGGGCTTTTTTTATTAGGATAAGGCTTGTTCTATATCGGCCAAAAGATCTTCAATATCTTCAACCCCCACGCTTAAACGTACTAAGTCATCAGTAATCCCCACTTCTTTTCGTTTGTCTTCAGGGATAGACGCATGCGTCATCAATGCCGGATGATTGGCTAATGATTCCACACCTCCTAATGATTCTGCCAATGTAAACACTTTTATTTTTTCTAAGAATTGGATGGCTTCTTCTTTATTCCCTGATTTAAATGTAAAGGATACCATACCGCCAAAACCATTCATTTGTTTTTTGGCTATTTCATGAAATGGGTGGCTTGGTAAGCCTGGGTAGTATACACGTTCTATTTTGGGATGATTGTTTAAATAGGCCGCTACTTTTTCTCCATTTTCGCAATGGCGTTGTACCCGAAGGTGTAGTGTTTTAATTCCTCTTAACACTAAAAAGCTGTCCATAGGCCCCAGAGTACCCCCTGTAGCGAATTGTTTGAAGTGTAATTCATCTCCCAGTGCTTTATCTTTAATGATAAGTGCCCCAGCGATAACATCACTATGACCCCCCAAGTATTTTGTAGCCGAGTGCATAACGATATCAGCACCTAAATCCAATGGTTTTTGAAGATAAGGAGTAGCGAAAGTATTATCTACTGCAAAAAGAAGGTTGTGTTTTTTAGTTATTTTGGCTATTTCAGCAATATCAGCCAATTTCATCAATGGATTGGTAGGTGTTTCTACCCATACTAACTTAGTATTTTCATTGATTAAAGATTGGAATTTATCCAAATCGTTCATGTCGACAAAGTGGAAAACTAGGCCACTATCTTTGTAAAGTCTAGTAAATAAACGGTAAGTTCCCCCATATAAATCATCCATGGCGATGATTTCATCTCCAGCTTTAAAAAGACGCAATAAACAATCGGTTGCGGCTAATCCTGAAGAAAAAGCTAAACCACGAGCTCCGTTTTCAATGCTTGCCAAGGCATCTTCAAGAGCTTGGCGAGTAGGGTTAGCGGCACGAGAATATTCATAATCACCTACGGGTTTACCTGGAGATACTTGTGCGTATGTTGATGTTAAAAAAACAGGAGGCATTACAGCTCCCGTAATTTCTTCATGGTGTTGGTTTCCATGAATGACTTTAGTATTGAATTTCATTGGTTTGTTTTTTTGCAAAGATATTTGAATTTTCGAGATGCAAAAAGCTTCTTAGTGTAATAAAAACTTTTGAATTTGCATAATGATACCCGTATGTAAGGCTTCGTGATAGTTGTTGAATTCCATAGCGTCTTTAGCACTGGTGATGTGATATCCTGTCATCGTGGTAAATTCAGTATATTCTTGGAACCGGTTATTTTGAAAATCGAGTTGGGTTTGTTCCACAGTAGAAAACAGTAATGATTTGATTTCAGCTACCTCTTCTTGAGTTACAGTATGTTCGGGTTTGGTCCCTTTTCTGTATTTGGCCACTAATTCATCCGAAACATACATAGGAAGACCAGAAAGATGGTGTACCAAAAGTTGTTGTACTACGATAATGTGACCAATGTTCCATATGATGTTATTACTAAACCCTTCTGGAATAGTGTTGAGTTGTGATAAAGTATGCTTATCTAGGAATAGTTCTAGGGTTTTTCGACTGGTTAGGTTGATCTCAAAGGTAGCTTTCATGGACTATTTTTTGATAAAAATACTGATTAAACGGCTTAAATGGATTTTCTTTGCAAAAAAAAATACTATGGTTAATACAATCTATTATCTTGCTTCTTGCGACACCTGTCGTAAAATCATTAAATCATTACCCAATTCGGATCGATTACAGTTTCACGACATTCGTCAAAACCCAATAACGGAGCAAGAATTGGATGCGATGTACCAACTTTCGGGAAGTTATGAAGCATTGTTTAGTAAAAAGGCACAACTATATAAGTCCTTGGATCTAAAAAGCAAAACATTGACTGAAGCCGATTATAGAAAATACCTTTTGGAGCATTATACGTTTCTAAGTCGCCCCGTTTTTATTCTTGATGGCAAAATCTATATTGGCAATAGTCAAAAAAATATTCTAGAAGTTATAAAAGCATTGCAGTAATGTCAAAACGGATATGGGCTTTGTTGGCGGCTACAGTAGTGTCTTTGATATATGGACTTTCATTTACCATAGCTAAAGATGTCATGCCGAAGTATGTCATGCCCTTTGGATTTATTGTATTGCGTGTTTCTGGAGCTACGGTTTTGTTTTGGTTGATTTCTTTTTTTGGACCCAAAGAGAAGATACGGTCAGCTGACATACCTAGAATAATTGCGGCTGCATTTTTTGGTGTTGCTTTAAATATGTTGACTTTTTTTAAAGGATTAAGTTATACGTCTCCCATATTAGGCGCAGTGATCATGGTTACCACCCCTATGATTGTATTGATCTTATCGGCTTTTATTATGAAAGAAAGGATGAAATCGCGCAAGATTATAGGGATACTACTTGGGCTAGTAGGAACTGGTTTTTTAATTTTATATGGAAAGCCTTTAGGAAACGCCTCTCATGCAACCTTAGGTAATCTTTTGGTATTTATTAATGCAGTTTCTTATGGGTTTTATTTGATACTGGTGAAAAAACTAATGGATCATTATCATGCGTTTACTTTTGTCAAGTGGATTTATACGATAGGATTAATTATGGTACTTCCTTTTGGTTGGAATGAATGTGCTGCCATACAATGGGCTCATTTACCAACTGCCATTTTATGGGAAATAGGATTTGTAGTGGTCTTTACCACCTTTTTTACCTATTTGTTCAATTTAGTTTCCATGCGTGAATTGAAACCAACTACAGTAGCAGTATTCATTTATTTACAACCCTTATTTGCAGCTCTATTTGCTATTGGTTTAGGAAAAGACAGCCTCACAGGTGTCAAAATTATTTCAGCGGGATTAATTTTCGGAGGTGTTTTTTTGGTTACCCACAAGAAATCCTAGCAACGTCAATTTCAAATCCTCATTTTTGAATATATTTGTAGCTATTAGAAACTAATCGAATGATACTATCAATGACTGGTTTTGGGAAAGCTACCTTGCAATTACCAACCAAAAAGATTACCGTAGAAATAAAATCGCTCAACAGTAAGGGAATGGATTTGAACACCCGTATGCCTTCTGTATTTAGAGAAATGGAGCTAGGTTTGCGTAACCAATTGTCTCAACGACTGGAGCGTGGGAAAGTAGATTTTTCTTTATATGTTGAGGTTACTGGAGAAGAGACGACATCTAAAATAAATGTCCCAATAGTAAAAGGATATATCAATCAAATGAAGGCTGTGATTCCAAATGCGGATGAGACGGAATTGATGAAAATGGCTGTTCGTATGCCCGATGCTTTAAAAACAGAGCGTGACGAGATAGATGAAAACGAATGGAAAAAAATTCAAACCGTCATCGATGAAGCCTTAGAGAATATGGTGCAATTTCGCAAGGACGAAGGCGTATCGTTAGAGAAAGAATTTTTACACCGCATAGCCAACATCATGACTTTAATGAATAATGCTGTGGCTTATGATGCGGAACGCGTAGAGACAGTGAAAACCCGTTTGAGAACGGCTTTGGATGAATTAAAAGAAAATGTAGATGAGAATCGGTTTGAGCAAGAATTGATTTTTTATTTAGAGAAATACGACATTACCGAAGAGAAAGTACGTTTAGAAAACCATTTGAATTATTTTATTGAGACCCTAGCGGGTACTGAAGCGAACGGAAGAAAACTAGGCTTTATTACTCAAGAAATGGGCCGCGAAATCAATACTATGGGATCTAAATCCAATCATACCGAAATGCAGAAACTAGTAGTTATGATGAAAGATGAGTTGGAAAAGATAAAGGAACAAGTATTGAATGTTTTATAAAGTAGTAGCGATAAGATACTAGTGATAGGGTATCACTAGTTACGAGTTTCTAGTACCTAAATACGAATCATTAAAAAATGAGCACAGGAAAATTATTAGTCTTTTCAGCACCATCAGGTTCTGGAAAAACCACTATAGTAAAGCATTTATTACAGCAAGCTGATTTGAATTTGGAGTTTTCCATTTCTGCAGCTACACGCGAACCTCGTGGAGAGGAAGTACATGGAAAAGATTATTATTTCATGTCGATATCCGATTTCAAAAAGCACATCAAAGCCGAAGATTTTGTGGAATGGGAAGAGGTGTATCGCGATAACTTTTATGGCACTTTAAAAAGTGAAGTAGAACGCATTTGGGCAAAAGGGAAAAATGTAATATTTGATATAGATGTAGCCGGTGGATTGCGTATTAAGCATAAATTTCCACAAGAAACGCTAGCCGTATTTGTAAAGCCACCCAGTGTTGATGAACTTAAGAGACGTTTGAAAGAACGCTCTACCGAAACCGATGATAAAATTAATATGCGGATTGCGAAAGCTCATGTAGAATTGGCTACAGCACCCCAATTTGATACCATAATCAAGAATTATGATTTGGAAATTGCCAAACAGGATGCTTATGAATTGGTCAAGGCATTTATTGTTAAGGAGTAATCATTAGTAACATACATAATGAAAATTGGTTTGTATTTTGGCACTTTTAATCCTATCCATGTGGGGCATTTAATTATTGCTAATCACATGGTAGAGCATACCGATTTAGAACAAATTTGGATGGTAGTTACACCTCATAATCCATTGAAGCAAAAAAGCACCTTGTTGGATGATTATCATAGATTGCATTTGGTTCGATTGGCTATTGAAGATTATCCCAAATTAAAGGCTTCGGATGTAGAGTTTAAATTGCCCCAACCTAATTATACCGTTACTACCTTGGTTCATTTGTTAGAGCACTATCCTCAGCATGAGTTTTCTTTAATTATGGGAGAGGATAATTTGAAGTCGCTTCAAAAGTGGAAGAACTTCGAGTACATTATCCAACATCATGATATTTATGTATATCCCCGCATTTCGGATGAATCCGATACTACAGAAATCCATACAGGTATTCGATTGCACAAAATAGCAGCTCCTATCGTAGAGATTTCATCTACTTTTATTCGAGAGAATATTAAAGCCAAGAAAAATATTCAACCCTTATTACCTCTTAGGGTATGGGAATACCTAGACCATAATAACTTCTATAAGAAGTAAACTTAACATTCCTTTACCACTTGTTCGTATAGGTGTTTTGTAGCTTTGTAGTCTAAAACAAATTACTATGTTAAATTTCGAATTATACAATCCGGTCAACTATGTTTTTGGCAAGGGTCAAATAGAAAAACTAAGTTCATTAGTTCCTAAAAACACTAAAGTCCTTTTGGCTTATGGAGGAGGGAGTATCTTTAAAAATGGAGTTTATGATCAAGTGAAGCAGGCATTAGCAGGTTTTGAGTTAGTGGAGTTTGGTGGAATTGAACCGAATCCAAGATTTGAAACGTTGATGAAAGCGGTGCACCTTATTCGAGAACAAAATATTGAATTTATAGTAGCTATTGGTGGAGGAAGTGTGATTGATGGTGTGAAATTTATATCGGGAGCAGTTCGGTATCAGGGAGATGAAATAGAAATATTAAAGAAAAAAGTGTTGTTTACCGATTTAACTCAGGTAATCCCTTTTGGAACGGTTTTGACATTACCTGCCACTGGCTCTGAGATGAATTCGGGAGCTGTAGTTACTATTGGGGCCACACAAGAAAAATTGGTTTTGGGAGGTAGTGCTTTATTTCCTAAGTTTTCTATTGTTGACCCAACTGTCATTACATCGTTACCAAAACGTCAGCTTCAAAACGGCGTAGTAGATGCTTTTACCCATGTTTTAGAGCAGTATTTAACCTATACCCATGACGCCCTATTGCAAGACCGAATTGCCGAAAGTATTTTACAAACCTTGGTTGAAATCGGACCGCGTGTTGTAGAACAACCTACCGATTATAAATTGGCCTCTAATTTTGTATGGTGTGCTACGATGGCGTTAAATGGATTGATTCAAAAAGGAGTTCCAAGCGATTGGGCTACCCATATGATTGGTCATGAACTAACCGCCTTATATGAAATTGATCATGCAAGAACATTAGCTATTATTGGCCCTAACTTATACCGAGTAATGTTTGAAACCAAAAAAGATAAATTGGCTCAATATGGTGAAAGAGTATGGAATGTTACGGGTAATTCAATAGAAGAAAAGGCGCATAAAGCCATTGAGAAAACGGTTGATTTTTACCATACTATGGGAATGAAAACAAAACTTTCGGACAATGCTACGGCTTATGAAAATACAGCTGATTTTATTGTAAAGCGTTTTGAAGAACGAGGCTGGAAAGCTCTTGGAGAGCGACAAAATATAACTCCAGAAAAGGTTAGAGAAATTGTAGAAATGAGTTATTAATTCATCAAAAGAGCGGTAGTATACCGCTCTTTTTTTATTTTTTAATAAATGTATTGACATCCACTTTTGACCCTAGTATCGTTTTCAAAATGTAACACCCTTTAGGTAGGGATACCGTTGAAAATTGAAAAATAGCCGGAGTAGAAGTAAAGTGTAAAACTGTTTGTCCTAAAGTGTTAATAATTGAAATATCATCCATTGACACCGAATTTTCAATCGTCAAACTATCCTGTGAAGGATTAGGATAGAGAACCATTGGACTAGTATGGAAACTAGAATTTGCTAAATTGCCTATGGCTATACTTACTTCAAAAACACTTATTCCGAAAGGATTTGTCGCAGTAATCGTATAGCTGATTGCATCAGAGGATGAAGTCGGTGTTCCGCTTATAATTCCTGTAGCGGTATCAAATGATAATCCTTCGGGTAAGGCAGGTGAAATGGAATACCCATAATCATTTATTTTCTTGATTTTATGATTTCCATAATCGCAGGCGTAGACATTATGAGCGGCATCTACAACTACTCCCGTTAACAAATTGAACTGAGCTTGATCAGCAAGTCCATCGATATCTCCCAAAGCTCCTGAACCAGCATAAGTAGAAACTTCCCCGTTGGTTGTGATTTTACGAATCTTATTGTTTTGCTCATCTGAAATAAACAAATTATCATCTGCATCTACGGCTACGATTGCAGGATTATAAAATCGTGCATTTTCGCCCATCCCATCGTCATGACCTATAGTGCCATTACCCGCAAGCGTTGTAACTTGTCCTGAAGTAGTAATTTTACGAATAGAATGGTTGTAATAATCAGCGACAAAAACAGTGCCTTGACTGTCAACACCTACACCTGTGGGGCCATTGAATTGAGCGGTTTCTGTAGTTCCGTTGGCAGCACCCATTTCACCAGTACCCGCTAAAGTAGAAACTATACCATCGGGGGTTATTTTACGAATTTTATGATTTCCATAATCTGCCACATAAAGAATATCATTAGTGTCGATTGCCATACCAGCAGGATAATAAAATTGTGCAGTAGCACCTGGCCCATCTACATCCCCATAATTACCGGTTCCCGCAAAAGTAGTAACCCAACCATCGGGAGTTATTTTGCGTATGGTATGATTACTTTGGTCGGATACAAAAAGGTTGTCTTGAGAGTCTACAACAGCGCCATCAGGGTAAAAAAATGTGGCTTCTAATGCCAATCCATCAGTCGAGCCAAAGTCTCCAGTTCCTGCAACAGTTGTAACGGTACCTGTTGGAGTTATTTTTCGAATTTTGTTATTGCTTCGGTCAACTACATATATGTTTTGTTGGCTATCTAAAGTTACTACAGTAGGTAAATTGAAACTTGCTTCTGTTCCTACTCCATCTGCAGCACCCATAGTTCCAGAACCCGCAAATGTGGTCACTATTCTTCCTGCTTGTACTTCACCTCCCGTATTTGTAGGTGCCAAATTGTTATTGGAGTTTAGGGCAAATGATGTTGGGGTGATATAACTAATATTGGGTGCTTGAGAATAGCCGATAGCTATAGTAAACAACAGAATGAGATGTGATTTATTCATAGGATGTTTAGGAATTTACAACAAAAGTAAAGTAAAAAACTAAATCGTTTTACTTTACTTTTTGAAACGCTTTAGCTCCAATTCATTTTACCAATATCGCTTTTAGAATTAGTTGAAAATCCATTTGTATTATGAAAATGTAAGCTGCCTTCTTTTTATTCGGGTTTTATGAGAATTATTTCTATCAAAAAGACTATTTTTGGATGGTTTAAACGTTGAATTTCATGAATAAATCTCCAAAATTTGCAGTCATAGGTGGCGGAAGTTGGGCCACAGCTATTGCAAAAATGCTTTGTGTAAATCTTTCTGAAATTGCCTGGTACATGCGAAATGAATCGGCAATTGAACACATCAAAGCACACAAACACAATCCCAATTACTTGAGCTCGGTTGAGTTTGATACCCATAAACTACGACTTACAAATGATATCAATGAAGCGATCACTTATGCAGATTATATCATTTTTGCCATTCCTTCTGCTTTTTTAAGTGCAGAATTGGCTAAGCTAACAGTGAGTTTGCAAGACAAAGTAATATTTTCAGCAATCAAAGGAATTGTGCCCGAGACTTTCTTAATTGTGGGAGAGCATTTCCATAAAGAATTTGAGATACCTTATCAAAACATAGGTGTAATTACAGGACCTTGTCATGCTGAAGAGGTGGCATTAGAGCGACTATCTTATTTAACTATTGCTTGTGGCGATTCAGAGAAGGCCAAAGTCATGGCTCATGTTTTAGCAGGGAATTATATCAAAACAAAAATATCCGATGATATCATTGGAACGGAATATGCGGCGATGCTGAAAAACATATACGCAATCGCTGCTGGTATTGCACACGGATTGGGTTATGGAGATAATTTTCAGTCGGTGATAATGAGCAATGCCATTCGGGAAATGAAGAAATTTATTCGCAAAGTGCATAAAATGAAACGTAACATCAATAATTCAGCCTATTTGGGCGATTTATTAGTTACAGGCTATTCGGTGTTTTCTAGAAACAGAATGTTTGGAAACATGATAGGGAAAGGCTATACGGTAAAATCAGCTATGATGGAAATGAGTATGGTTGCAGAAGGATATTATGCGGTAAAAAGTGCCTATAAATTAAATCAAGAGTATAAAGCAAATACACCCATCATCGATGCCGTATATGAGATTTTATATGAAGGCAAAGAAGCCAAGAAAGTATTTAAAAAATTAACCGACAAATTGGATTAGGATGAGCGAAAGATGGAAATACCAAATTAAATCAGGAGGTTTCTGGGGCATTTTTATGTCGGTTTTTGGATTGCTTTTTGAAATGAAAGAACATCCAATAGCCCAACAAATAGCGCAGCCAAAATTTTGGTTCCGGGCTGTAGTTTATTTAGCCTTAGGTATTTTTGTCTTAGGGTATGTCAATTGGAAACAAAAAGAAAAGCAAGGCCGAACCTAAAAGCCTATTTCACTACTACTCCATTAACGAATAAGATAGGCACTTCTTCAGTAGCTCTTTCGTTGATGGTGTTTTTTCTAAAGGTGAATTTTTTATCATAAAGAGTGTTTCCGATAAAGTAAGTTACCATGAACTCATTGTTGAGTTGTAACACACTTTTCTCCACCATTTCTATTTTTACTACAGATACAGCTGGCACTTGCGTAAATGCGTGACGTAAGAGCGACGTTTTCTTCATTTCCCCATCAAGAGTACCAAAAGCTTTAGAAACGACCATTACGCCGTCTAAATCGTAGTCAGAATCGTTGACAAGGTATACATACCAAACCTTTTCCATGAAATCATCACTCCATTCTTGAATGGCAGCTAAGAATACGTTTTCAACTTTTGGGATTGTAATGTCGGCTTTCATGAGTAGAAATGTAAAAGAAATAAGGGACAAGAACTCATAAATTGAAGAATCTTGTCCCTGATATATTATATACTTGCTTTGAATTGTTCAAGAAAACGCACATCGTTTTCATAGAACATACGGATGTCTCCAATTTGATACAACAACATGGCAATACGTTCTACACCCATACCAAATGCAAATCCAGAATATTCATCAGGATTAATGTTGCAATTTTTCAATACGTTAGGATCTACCATACCACAACCACCAATTTCCAACCAACCAGTTCCTTTGGTAATACGGTAATCGGTTTCTGTTTTCAATCCCCAGTAGATATCTATTTCGGCACTAGGCTCTGTAAATGGGAAATAACTCGGGCGTAAACGGATTTTTGATTTGCCAAACATCTCTTTTGTGAAATATAAAAGCGTTTGTTTTAAATCGGCAAATGAAACGTCTTTGTCTATGTATAAGCCTTCCACTTGGTGAAATATACAGTGAGAACGTGATGAAACGGCTTCATTACGAAATACTCTTCCTGGTGATATCGTTCGTATTGGCGGTTTGTTGTTTTCCATATACCGAACTTGTACAGATGAGGTATGCGTACGCAACAATACATCGGGATTAGTTTGGATGAAAAACGTGTCTTGCATATCTCTTGCCGGATGGTATTCGGGCAAGTTTAAAGCAGTAAAGTTATGCCAATCGTCTTCGATTTCCGGACCTTCTGATACATTGAATCCAATGGTAGAGAAGATATCGATTATTTGGTTTTTTACAATTGAAATAGGATGACGAGAACCTACAGTTACCGGCTCAGCAGGGCGTGTTAAATCACCATAAATACCAATACTTTCCACTTTACTCTCTAAAGCTTCTTGTATGGTTTTTACTTTCTCCTCACAAGTATTTTTAAGTGTATTGATAACTTGTCCAAATTCCTTTTTTTGATCATTTGGAACGTTTTTAAATTCAGCAAACAAATCTTTAAGTAAGCCTTTGCTTCCTAAATATTTGATTCTAAATTGTTCTAATACCTCTTTAGTATCGGTTTGGAAAGCTGAGGCTTCTGCAATATATTCTTTAATCTTATCTATCATCGTTCAATTTGTAAAGGTGCAAAAATAGGGATTTTTTTATTGAAAGTAAACAGTCAGGGTATCCCTTTTCAGTAAAATAGTGCTGTTTGCTCAGGCTACAACAAGTAATATTAGTCGATTATTTCTCTTTCAATAAAGTAATTGACGATAGCTTCTTTCATTAATACAGACTGCTCACCTGCTTTTAAAGGCGGCAATTCTTCTTTGATTTTATAATGGGGCCAACCGTCTTTGTCCACAAAGTCAAATTCATAAAATCCATAGGGTTCTAACAAACGGCAAATAGCAATATGCATAAGGTTTAGCTTTTCGTCTTTTTTGAAAGTTTGGTGAACTTTACCCAATTCTTGTACGCCAATTAAGTAGATAATGGCATCTAAGTCGAGGATTTCACCTTCTGCAAATTGGTTTGAAAGTAGTTCAACGACTTTATTCCAGCGATTTTTTAGTTGTTCGTCTCTTGACATTTCTTGAGTTATGAATTATGAGTTATGAATTATGGGTGAATTCAAAACAGCTGTTGGCAAAGATACTAATGAAAATTAGTTATTTTTATCATAGAAACTAATCTTATGGAAAAGAAAAAATGGAATTATTGTTTTAAATTATCAATTATCGGACTATTGTTGATGTTAATTGCCATCGTAATTACAGGTGGTGGGCATGGACAATTGGAGCTTTTTTTTAGTTTATTCCCCTATAGTTTTCTGATTGGGAATTTTGTTTCGGAAGAGGTCTGGATAATTATGATTTTAATGTTACTTCAATTTCCTGTATACGGATATTTTTTAGACAAAAAACCAAACAACTTAAAACGAACAGCATTAATTATATCAATTATACATATTGTCTTCGTGATATTAGCTTTTCAAAATCTGAATGCAGGGTTCAAATAGAACTTAATTCTTGATTTCTTTAATGGCACTTTCTTCAATCCAGCCTGTTGTTTCGTCTGTGAGTTCTACCTTCTTCCAATTGGCAATACTTTCGAGTATAAATACTTTCGCACCTTCATGGAGCAGAACAACATCGCTACTATTTAACTTAGGTTCGCTCTTTACCGAAGTTATTTCAGCAAAAACAATGGCCGGTTTTTCATTTGTGGTTCTACTTTTTTCATAGAATCCAGCTGAAGTACTTATCAGGATCCCCAATATACTTAGGAACATTGCGCCAAAAAACCCTCTTTTTAACCAGGTTTGATAGGAAAAATAATATCCAATAAAAAAGGCTAAAAAAAGAAAAGCAAAAGCAATAGCAATCCAAGCCCAAGAGTCATAATAGTAGGCAGAAGTGAAATCAGCAATTAGTTTGTTGAATCCCACTTTGGGCACGACTTTGATATCATCAATGGCCATTTTTCGAGCAAAGTCTAAATTGGTTTGTAGTTCTTTATCATTGGGATTTAGCAACAAGGCTTTTTCAAAGTTGTAAATTGCAGGAGCTACTTTGTGTAATTTATAATAGCAATTCCCTAAGTTGAAATACACTTCTGCCGATTGTTTTCCGGAAGTAAGAATGCTCTCAAAACTACTTATTGCTGCGCTATAATTTTCTTTTTGATAATATTCATTGCCTAGTTCAAAAGCATTTTGTGCCCAAGAAAATTGGGCCAACCCTAGAAATAAAATAATTAATTTTTTCATGACGGTACTTTATTTGATTTGCTTTTCGAGTGCTGAAATGAGGGTTACTGCTTTTTCATAATCGTGCTGAATTGCGGATTCTGTCGCAGGTGCATAACGTGCCAACTCACAGTTTTCTGTCAATTGAATGAATTCATGAATCGTGGTTGATTCGGCATTTCTTTCGGATAAAATCTCCGCAATTTTATCTTTACTCATTTCTGAGGTTTCGATATGTAATTTTGCCTTTAAGAAATTATGCAATGCTTTTTCTAAAGCTATATAAAACGGTTCTTTGTGACCCAAATGTTTTTTGGCTTCCGATAAATATTTTTTAGCTAAAGCATTTGATTTCTTAATTTTATTTCCAACAATATCGTTGTCAGAGGCTTCTTTTCTGCGCTTGCCAAGTATTAAAAAAGGAACCGCTAAGAAGGGCAATAAAAGAAGAATGTAAAATAAACTAGAGCCTATGAAATCGTCTTTATAAACGGGGAGTAAGCTGGTTTTTTGTTTGTTGTATGCAAATGTTTTAGCAGCTTCTATTTTGTTTTTTTCTACTTCATTAGCGGTAGAAGGACTACTACTTGCTACAGTTGGACCGTCTAACACATTGATTGTAATAGGTTGGGAAGTCAACGTCTTGTAACTGTTTGTGTTTAAATCAAAATAGGTAAATCGCAAAGGTTTGATTTGGTAGTTTCCTTTGAATTGAGGAATAATAGTATACTTATCCGCAATTTTCCCAGTCATACCCGTTAATGGCGTAGTTACATTTTCATCATGAACAGGATCATACATTTCTAAAGCTGTAGGCACTTCAGGTTTGGGAAGGGTAAATAATTTTAGATTTCCAGTTCCGGCCACACTGATATTCAAATCCATCGACTCTCCATTTTTTAAAGTCGTTTTAGATGGAGTAACTACAAAATTAAATCGTCCTACAGCCCCAGTAAAATCTTCAGACTTCCCTTTTTCAGGTAACGGTTTTACGTTGATTACTTTACTACCAGCCGATACTCTTTTACTATCTGCAGTCATTAAAGCTTGTCCCCAGAAATTCCTTCTGTTGGTTGGCACTTGACAATCAATGTCTAAGGAAAGAGGCTCTATTTCTAATTTACCCGATTTTTGAGGATACAATACCGTTTTTCGAAGGACTACATAACGATAGCGCTCCCCTTTAAACATCCCATCTTCTGCTTTGAGTTCTTTGATATCAATGTTTTGACTCCAAAAATCATTGTATTTGGGTTTGTTTAGTTCCTTCCAATTGGTGATTCCTATATTGTAACTGAAATACAATTTATACACCACCGTTATGGGTTCGTTGAGGTATGGATTTGTTTTTGAAATATCGGCAACTAAATACAAATTATCATTGGCGCTGATCGCCGGCATTTCATTCGGGTCTTTAGGCAGTTCTACAGCATTGGTTACATTGATTTTAAGCGGAGACGTTTTATAAATTTGTCCGTTAATTTCAATAGACGCTTGCCGAATCGTTAATGCGCCTTTTTGTGTAGGTAATAAAATATAGATATAGGATTTATTGAACGAACTTCTTCCGTTTACCCAGGATTGGCTAACCGATTGGCTTGGACCTCCTACAACTCTAAACCCACAGGATTCAAAATTTGGGGGTTGAAAATTATCGCCATCGGCATTCATAGTGAATTCGATGCGCAATCGTTCATTTATTCCAAGGGAATTTTTACTCACCTTGGCTTCAAATTGTACTTGAGCCCAAAGTGAATTAGTGATTAAAAACAGAATTACAATTATCCTTTTCATTTTCAAATCTACTTGTATATTTTAACTACCAATCTTTTTCAGGTTTTTTAGGATTGGCGAGTACCTTTTGTTTGGTTACTTTATCTTGAACTTTTTTCTCTTCATTATTTACGGCATCCAATAAATTCTCAAGGCGTTGTTTTGAAATCCCACCCGGTTTTGGCTTGGGTTGCCCACCGTTTTGGTCTTTGCTTTGCTGGTCTTTATTGTCTTTACCGTCTTTATTGTCTTTGTCTTTTTGATTTTGACCCTTATCCTTGTCTTTGTCCTTATCCTTGTTTTGCTGATCTTTTTTATCCTTGTCTTTATCTTTATTCTTATCTTTATTCTTATCTTTTTTATCCTTGTTTTTGTCGTCGTTTTTCTTTGGAGGATTGTTTTTTAAATACATTTTAGCCAATGCATAGTTGTACCGTGTTTCTTCGTCAGCAGGATTATTTCGCAAAGCATTTTTATAGGCTTCAACCGCATTAGAATAGTCTTTCTCTTTCATCAAGGTATTTCCAATATTATGGAATGCTTGGTGTTTTTCTTCTCGTGTTTTGGCATTTTTTAAGGCATTACCATAATGGTATTTGGCTTCACTATTTTGATTTTGTCGATAAATTGCATTTCCTAAATTATAGGATGCAATAGATTTTTTAGGGTTTTTAGATTCTGAAACACGGTATTCGGCTTCTGCATCTACATATTTTTTATTGGTAAATGCTTCATTACCTGCCGGTAGATTTTTGTCTTTCCCCTTTTCTTGGGCACATAAAATCCTAGTACCCCAAAGTGACACTAACAGTAGCAATAGTATATGTTTTTTAATCATTCTTTTTTCTTTTACTCCTTTTTAAAGTGGTAGTTGGGCTTATTTTTTTCATTAAATAAATTCAATTTCTCGAGCCATTTGGTTTTTTTCTCCAATAAAAATACATCGACAAATAATAAGAAAAAGCCAAATCCTAAGAACCATTGAAACTGAGATTTATAATCTGCCATTTGTGTACTGGAAAATTCAGTTTTTTGAATGTTATCCATAGCGTGTTTCACATAGTCTAAAACGGCTTTGGTAGAATTCCCATCGACATAACCTCCTCCTGTAGCTTTGGCAATATTTTTTAATACTTCTGCATCTCGTTTCGTAATAACCACTTCATTGTTTTGGTCTCTTTTAAAACTTTCAACAACTCCATTTTTTTTAATGGGTATTGGTCCGCCCTTTTCAGAACCTACACCAACAGTGATTATCTTTATCCCTAATTTTTTAGCCTCTTCTGCAGCATCCACTGCTTCATTAGAATGATCTTCTCCATCGGTAATGATTATTAGCAATTTGTTGGTTTTGTCTTTTTTATCTACAAAGGTGCTAGCTAATGTAATAGCTTGATCAATAGAAGTACCTTGTGATGAAATAATACTCGGATTCATGCCTTGTAAGAACATTTTGGCCACACTATAATCTGTGGTTATTGGTAAAACTGGAAAAGCATTACCCGAGTAAGCTATGATCCCTATTCGGTCGTTTCCTAAATTATTAATAATTTGAGAAACCAATTGTTTTCCTTTTTCCAATCGGTTTGGTGCCACGTCTTCGGCTAGCATACTTTTGGACACATCAATGGCAAATATCACATCAATACCCTCCCTCTTTACCGTTTCCATTTTGGTTCCAATTTTTGGATTTACCAATCCAATGATAAGACAAGTTAAGCCCAAAAGGACCACAACTAACTTCAATATAGGTTTAAAAACCGATTTTTCCGGACTGAGTTTTTGGATGAGTGCTATATCACCAAACTCTTTTTGTTTTTTTCTTTTCCAGTATTGCACATACAAGAAAAGCAAGGTCATAACGGGGATGACCATTAAGAAATAAAAATATCCTTTTTCTTCTAACTCGTACATACGTAATTTATATAAAACTTCTGTAAATAGTATTTCGTAACCCTAATTCCAACAGGATTAAAATTCCTGCTATCCAAACAAATGGACGGTATTTTTCATCATAATCATAAAACTTCAATTCTTGGATTTCGGTAGTCTCCAATTTGTTAATTTCATTATAGATGGATTGTAATTTGCTGTTGCTATTGGCTCTAAAATATTTTCCTCCCGTGTTTTTTGCTATCGATTGCAATAAATTCACATCTATTTCTACGGGCATCATGCGATACAAGAACCCGCCGTTTGGTGCAAACTGATAAGGGAACATTGCATCACCATTTGTACCAATCCCTATAGTGTATACTTTAATGCCATATTCTTGTGCAATTTGTGATGCGGTTTCAGGCTCTATAAAACCAGAATTATTTACCCCATCGGTCATTAATATGATAACTTTGCTTTTGGCTTTACTTTCTTTAAGGCGATTTACCGCTGTGGTTAACCCCATCCCAATTCCAGTTCCATCTTGTAATGAAGTGTCGTATTTAATACTCTCAATGGCTTCTTGTACGATTGCTTTATCACTAGTTACAGGGGTTTTAGTATACGCTTCAGCAGCATATAATACAATTCCAATGCGGTCATTTGGACGGCCTTCAACAAACTTAGCCGCTACTTTTTTTAGGGCTTCCATACGATTGGGCTTTAAATCTTTAGCCAACATACTACCTGATACGTCAATGGCCATTACAATATCAATCCCCTTAGTGGATTTGGTCTGGCTGCTGATGTCCACAGTTCGGGGTCTAGCTAATGCAATTAGTAATGCAGACAAGGCCAGTATTCGCAATACAACCAAAAAAGGCTTGGCTTTAGCCAAGAAACTCGATTGATTTTTGAAACCTTGAATGCTGCTTATCTTTAAAGTAGCCGTTTGTTGCTTCCGCTTCCATACCTGCCAGGCTATAGCGATGGGTAGCAATAGAAACAACCAAAAAAACTCAGGATTTAAAAAACTAACGTCTTTCATCATTATTCATTGGTTTGTAATTCAACTGAGTTTAACATTCTATCACTAATTTGCTCGCCATAGGTATCACCTTCTTTATGTGCGATTATAATTTGTTGTAATCCTCCTTGTTGACCAAAAACAAGCATTTCATAATACATTTTTTGGGTTTTTTGGAGTACTTTATCTACTGTAGTAAAAGTACCATAAGCTCTTTTTCCCGTAATTCCTTTTTGGGTTTCAAAATCTTCCGTTTTTACTACAATGTTTTGTGCTCCTTGTAATTCAATTGCTTTTAAAGAACCGTCTAACGATTTGTCCAAATCGGCTTCAATAGGCTGCTTGAATTGAGTGGAAGCCACAACTACATAAAAATCATCTATCATACTTCCATAGCCAAACATCTGCATGTCTTTTATCAATTCCAATGCTTTTTTAGGAAGCTTCTTCTTAGTATCTTGACGTTTTAAAACTTTAGGGGATTCAATTTTAATAGCGGGGTTACCATAGGTACTAAATACCCATTCTCCTTCTGCTAATTCTTTTGTAGGATGACCAATAAGATTGTCTTTTAAGTAATCAAAACCTTTAGTCATGATGACATATCCCATCGATGCTACAACTAAAAAAGTTACTATACCGGCACCTATAAATAGGCGTCTTCTTTTTTCTTTTTTAAGTTTTTCAAGTCGTGCTTTTTCTTTTTGTTGTTCATTCCAAAGCTCGAGTTCATCATTTTCTTCCACTACTACAGGGATAGATTTATGAATGATTACGATAGAACTTGAGATGCGTTTTTTATCTTCTTCTATTTCAAATTCAAGAGGTTTCACCTTGGCAAACTTTACCAAATCCGCCTGTTTTAATACTTTTTCTAAATTTTCAACCGTGTCGTTGGATAGTTTTAGTTTTTTTTGTTTAGCTGCTTTACGCAACCCTTCTATTAATTCAGAAGTGGTACTTTCCATGGCCGGAATGTGAATCTCTTCTTCAATATACATTCTCGCAATATCAGTCAGTTCTGAATAATAATTTTTTATTTCTCCTTTTTGCCAAAGCTCCTTAGATTCTAATTGTTGCAACAAACTAGTAGCTTTTTCAATTGGGGTTTTATAAATAACCACTGCTGTTTTAGGAGTGCTTTTACGTTTTTTAGTATACCAGTAAATCCCATACCCAATACCTCCTGTTGCAAGGATAATAAGAAGATAAATCCACCAATTGCCTATAGGACTGGAGACCGTAGAAATGTCTTTAATGTCAAACATTTTTTGGTGCAACGTATCCACCTTGATGTCATTAACTTCAACTTTTATGAGGTCTGAATAGGCCGGTGCTCCATTAATTAGTACTGATATTCTAGGAATAACATAGTGTCCCGAATCAAATTGAGTTAACCCATATTTTTTGATTAATTGGTAGCGTGCTCCGTTTTTAACCGTATCCATTTTATAGGATTGTATCACTTCTAAAGCACCAAAATTTTTGGCTTCTGGAAACTTTACTTGGGTTACAGTATCAACATCTGTTTTTAATGTCAATAGAAATTCAGCCCCTATTTTATTTTTAGTGGTATTCACAGTAGTAGCCACCTTAGGTTGTGCCCAAAGCGAACAGCTCACTAGAAAAAATATTATATATAATTTAAACGTATCCATAAAATCTAAAAATCGGTTTTCTTTAACCCAAATCTTCAATCTTCAATCTTCAATCTCAAATCATCCTCTCGATTTGAAATAACTTAATAATTTTGTGACATAGCTTTCATCCACTCGTGTACTCACAGTGCCTGACCCACATTTTGAAAATATATCTTTAAAATAGAACACTTTATCTTGATAGTGTTTTTCATAATGCATACGCGCTTTTTTAGAACGGGTATCAACGGCAAGAATTTCACCTGTTTCAGTGTCTTCCATGGTCACTATTCCAACATTAGGCATTTTTTCTTCTCGAATATCATAAACTCTTACCCCAGTAATATCGTGTTTTTTCCCCGCAATTTTTAGGGTTTTCTCATAGTCATCATGCACCATAAAATCGGATATAACAAAGACAATCGCTTTCTTTTTCTGAGTTCCTGATAAGAATTTTAAGGCTTGTGATAAATCGGTTTTTTTACTTTTAGGCTCAAATTCAATCAGCTCCCGAATAATGCGTAACACATGAGACTTTCCTTTTTTAGGCGGAATGTATAATTCAATTTGATCGGAAAATAATATCAGCCCTATTTTATCATTATTTTGGGTAGCCGAAAATGCCATAGTAGCTGCAATTTCAGTAACAATTTCGCTTTTGAGTTGGTTCTTAGTACCAAAAGCTTCCGAACCCGAAATGTCAACCATCAACATCATGGTTAATTCCCGTTCTTCTTCAAAAACTTTGACATAAGGTTCGTTATACCGAGCCGTTACATTCCAATCTATAGCACGAATATCGTCACCAAATTGGTATTGGCGGACTTCCGAAAATGTCATACCTCGGCCCTTAAAAGACGTGTGGTACTCGCCCGAGAAGATATGATCACTCAATCTTCGGGTTTTGATTTCAATTTTACGAACTTTTTTAAGTAAGTCTTTTGTTTCCATCTTCATTAGTTTTCAGTTGCAGTTTTTCATCTGCCTACTGTGACTGTACACTGTAAACTAAATTAAGGTACCTCGATTTCGTTTACGATTTTGTTGATGATATCTACAGATGTAATGTTTTCAGCTTCTGCTTCATACGTAATACCTATTCTGTGACGCAACACATCGTGAACTACGGCACGAACATCTTCAGGAATGACATAACCACGGCGTTTGATAAAGGCATAACATTTGGCCGCTGTAGCCAAGTTGATACTTCCACGTGGAGAAGCACCAAACCCTATAAGTGGTTTTAAGCTTTCTAATTTGTATTTTTCTGGGAAACGTGTGGCAAAAATGATGTCCAATATGTATTTTTCGATTTTCTCATCCATATATACTTCTCGAACTGCTTCTTGCGCACGTAAAATTTGTTCTACAGACACAACCGGATTTACTTTCTCATAAGCTCCTTTTAAATTTTGGCGAATAACCATTCGTTCCTCATCCATTTTTGGATAGTCAATAACGGTTTTCAACATAAAACGGTCTACTTGAGCTTCAGGCAAAGGATAGGTTCCTTCTTGCTCTATAGGGTTTTGAGTAGCCAATACCAAGAATGGTTTCTCCAACTTGAATGTAGTATCTCCAATAGTTACTTGCTTTTCTTGCATCGCTTCTAATAAAGCCGATTGTACTTTGGCAGGAGCACGGTTGATTTCATCAGCCAACACGAAATTCGCAAAGATGGGCCCTTTTTTTATAGAGAACTCATTGGCTTTAATGTTGTATATCATAGTTCCAACTACGTCTGCAGGTAGTAAATCAGGCGTAAATTGAATTCTACTAAAACTACCGTGAACTGCTTGGGACAACGTATTGATGGCTAACGTTTTTGCTAAACCAGGAACTCCTTCTAACAGGATGTGCCCTTGTCCTAAAAGTCCAATTAACAAACGTTCTACCATATGCTTCTGACCTACGATGACTTTGTTCATTTCCATCGTCAATAAATCAATAAAAGCGCTTTCTCTTTCTATTTTTTCATTAATTGCTCTGATATCTAAAGCAGTACCATTTTCTTCCATAGTAATCTAAATTGTTCTTAGGTATGAAGGTTATAATTTTAACATTTCAAAAGTGAAAATTTAATCCCTTACGAGATGTTAATAATGCGTTAAAACTTTGTAAAACATCCCCATTTTAAGGATGATTTATGATTTTCTTTTCATAATTTTAAGACCGATTAGGGGTTTTTAAAATTTGACGGCAAATTAATAATTTTTTTGAAAAAGCAAAAAACGCCTAATCAACACCCTTTAAATTGTAACTTATGAAAACAAATCTATCGCCTATAGTCGCAGGAACCATGAATTGGGGTATTTGGGACAAGAATTTGAATACTTCAGAAATGGAGCATTTACTACATATTTGCATTGAAAATAAAATCACAAGTTTTGACCATGCCGATATTTATGGAGATTATACCACTGAAGCAGATTTTGGGAAAGCTTTCCATCAAAGTTCAATAGACCGCAAAAAAATCCAATTGATTTCAAAGTGTGGAATTCAACACACTAAAGGTCGTCCCAATACTATTAAACATTACAATTATTCAAAAGAGTATATCGTTTGGTCAGTAGAAAATTCATTAAAAAATCTACAAACGGATTATTTAGATGTGTTGTTGTTGCACCGCCCAAGCCCTTTAATGGAATCAGATGAAATTGCTGCTGCTGTTGACCAGTTAAAGTCACAAGGAAAAATAGTTGATTTTGGCTTGTCCAATTTTACGTCTTCTCAAACCGAAGTAATCCGTCAAAAAACCGAAGTAAATTTTAATCAGATTCAATTTTCGGCTACACATCACGAAGCCATGCTAGACGGAAGTTTGGATTATATGCAAGTGCATTCTATCATTCCAATGAGCTGGAATCCATTAGGAACTGTATTTAGAGAAGATATTGAACAAACCCGAAGATTAAAAAAACTATTGGTACAACTGGTTGAAAAATACCATTATGGTGCGGATACACTTTTGTTAGCGTGGATTTTAAAACATCCATCCAAAGTTATCCCCGTGGCCGGAACGGTAAATATTGCTCGAATCCAAGCTTTAATGAAAGCCACTACCTTAACCATGGAATTAGAAGATTGGTTCGCCATTTGGACGGAAAGCATGGGAAATAAAGTGCCCTAAATTGTATATCATACCTCGTATATCGTATATCGTACCTCGTATATCGTAAATTGCAATGATAAACAAACGTCTTCTTATCAAAAACCTACTAGCTCACAATGATGAGTGTAGTTTTTATGATAAAAAGCGTCAATTAAATTTACATACCAAAGAAGGGAAGGCTAAGTTTTTAAAACACATCTGCGCTTTGTCAAATTCGAATCCTTCAAACAATTCATATATCGTTGTGGGTGTTGAAGATCAAGAGAATGAAATCGTAGGGGATGATTTTTTTGACGACAGTCGCATTCAAAATTTGGTGAATGCTTACCTTGAAAACCCACCCAAAATTCAATATGAAAATGTTCCCTTTCCCAATTTGCCCAAAGATAAAGTAGTAGGTTTAGTAACCATCAAACCCAAAAGCAAAACCTCTTTCTTTAAAAAAGGGATTCATACTATTTTGGCGCAATCCGTTTTTGTACGAGTAGGGAGTAATACAATGCCCACAGAAGAAAAAATACCCTATTCCAAACAAAATATAGAAACAGTAATTAGTATTGAAAACAGTTCAAGAAACAGTATAGCTCATACGTTGGATGGTGTTATCGATTTCATGAACAACAGGCATAAGGACATGACGTCCGAATATAAAGTTTTTAAAGAATTGTTTATTGTTTGTTGGGCTGGTAAACCCAAAAAAATACGAGATACAACCTATTTGTCCCGAGTGGACATCGAATTGATTAACGAACAAGTAAAACTGTTTTACTCTGATTTTGATATTGTTTCCATTCAGTGGGACGAAGCTAGTTTTACGATTATAGAACACGTCCCTTTGGGATTGAATGACAAAACCAGTTATTACCCCCTAGAACAAGTTACCATTCGATTCTTTGACAATGGATATTACAAAATGGAAAACAAATTGTTGTTTGAACCACCAGCCTACAACAAAAAAATACTTCATCACATTTACAATTCCAATCTGGCCTTACTCCATAAATTGCAAAAAAAACTACAACTGACAGAGCGCGATGAAAAAGACTTGGAAAACTTACCATCCACGTTGATGATTTGTTATTTGAACGGGTTTGAAGAAGCCAAGCAAAAATTAATAGAAGCCAAACCCTTTTTAAAAGCCCAATCGAATACTTCAGTATATTTGAGTTTTAAAGAAGCAATGCGTATCTTACGAAAAATGAAATACAATACAAATAATGCATAGAATATTAGTAATTGGAGATATACATGGCGGATTGCGTGCTTTACATCAAGTTTTACAAAGGGCCCAAGTATCCAGAGAGGATACGCTTATTTTTTTAGGGGATTATGTGGATGGATGGAGCGAATCTCCTCAAGTTCTCGACTTTTTAATCGAATTAAACCAAAAGCAATCGTGTATTTTTATACGAGGGAACCATGATGAACTTTTGTTGGATTGGTTAACAGGCAATACCCAAAATTTTGATGAAACGATATGGTATAAACATGGTGGAGAGGCAACTGCAGTTGCCTATAAGACAGTTTCTGAAGTTACCAAAAGTAAGCATATTGCTTTTTTACAAAACTTAAAGGATTACTATTTAGACGACCACAACCGCTTGTTTATACACGCAGGATTTACAAATTTAAATGGTGTGCTTTATGAGTATTTCCCCAAATTGTTTTATTGGGACCGAACGTTGTGGGAAACAGCATTGGCTCTAGGAGAATCTATTAGTCGTGATAGTGTTTTCTATCCCAAACGCCTAAAATTGTATCACGAAATTTATATCGGACATACTCCTGTGACCAAAATTGGGGAAACAACACCCATTCACAAAGCGGGAGTATGGAATATAGATACTGGCGCAGCTTTTAAAGGACCTTTAACGATACTCGATATAGATACTAAATCCTATTGGCAAAGCGAATCCTTAGCTACCTTATATTTCAACGAAAAAGGAAGAAACTAAAATAATTAGTTACTTTTGTGCTATCAAATTCAAAGAATTATGAAAAATACAATGACATTTCTTGCCCTTCTTTTGAGCTGCATACTTCATGCACAAGCTTATACGGGTAAAGGGGATATTAAAGGCCAAGTTGGAACCAACATACAACGCGGCGGTTCTGGAATTGCAGCTTCAGCCGATTTTGGAATTGGAGATAACATGTCCTATGGATTTAGTTCATCCTATATGTTGAATGCGACGGAAGGCAGTGCCAAAGATGTTCCTTTTAATGACCGATTTGATTGCAAAGCGCGTTTTAATGCGAACATTGGCAATGTATTTAATATGGATAAAAAGATGGATATCTATCCAGGTTTGGATTTGGGATTTAAAAACTTTGGCGCCCATTTGGGATTCCGTTATTTTTTTACCAGTGGATTTGGATTGTATTCCGAAGCCGGAATTCCTTTGGCAAAGTACAATAACCATGATATAGAATACAACAATCAATTTGTGTTTTATTTTGGAGCCTCTTTCAATTTATAATACTATTTAAAAGCAGATAATATGAGTGTAGTTACAGAGAAAAGATTAAAAGACAGAAGTGGATCGCTTTGTGAAATTAGCGGAAGTGATGAAAATTTAGTAGTGTATTTGGTAGCCCCAAAAACAGAAGCTACTCCCGAAAATTGCATACTTATCACAAAATCATTACGCGACCAAATTGAAAATCCAGACACTACCAATCCAAATGATTGGAGAGGTTTGAGCGATAGCATGTGGAATGAAAACCTACCGGTTCAAATTGTGTCTTGGAGAATGTTAGCCCGTTTAAAAAACATCGACTTATTGGAAATGATGTATTTGGATGAGGATGCCTTAGAATGGGCAAAAGCAACGGGTGAAGACCAAGATGACGAAGGTAAAATAGTGCACAAAGATAGCAACGGCAATATCTTATTTGACGGAGATTCAGTGGTACTTATCAAAGATTTGGATGTAAAAGGAGCTAATTTCACTGCCAAACGTGGAGCTGCAGTACACAACATCAAATTGGTGTTTGACAATGCCGAACAAATTGAAGGTAGAGTGGAAGGACAACATATCGTAATCCTTACGCAATACGTAAAGAAAACAAAGTAATTTCAAAGTATACCATAAAAAAAGCCCCGAAACATTCGGGGCTTTTTTGTCTCTTCTCTATATTCTCTTCTCTATATTCTCTTCTCTCTTCTCTAATAAACTACAAATCAAACTTAATCCCTTGCGCCAATGGCAATTGATCGGAATAGTTAACTGTATTGGTTTGTCTTCTCATATATACTTTCCAAGAATCAGAACCCGATTCTCTTCCACCACCTGTTTCTTTTTCTCCACCAAAAGCACCTCCAATTTCAGCTCCTGAAGTTCCAATATTTACATTGGCAATTCCACAATCAGAACCCGCAAATGACAAGAATTTTTCAGCTTCTTTCATTTCGTTAGTCATTATAGCAGAAGATAATCCTTGTGCAACTCCATTTTGAAGTGCAATAGCATTTTCAACCTCACCGCTATATTTCATTAAATATAAAATAGGAGCAAAGGTTTCGTGTTGAACGATTTTAAATGAATTCTCAGCTTCAATAATAGCTGGTTTTACATAGCAACCTGATTCGTATCCTTCACCAGTTAGAACGCCTCCTTCAACCAATACTCTTCCTCCTTCAGCCTTTGCTTGTTCAATAGCAGCTAAATAAGTACTTACAGCATCAGTATCAATTAACGGTCCAATATGGTTTTTTTGATCCAATGGGTTGCCAATAGTCAATTGACCATAAGCACCCACAATAGCATCTCTTACTTTATCATAAACCGATTCATGAATGATTAATCGACGAGTTGATGTACAACGTTGTCCTGCAGTTCCTACGGCACCAAAAACAGCACCGGGTACAACCACTTTTAAATCGGCTGTTGGCGTAATGATGATAGCATTGTTTCCGCCCAACTCTAATAATGATTTTCCAAAACGTTGTGCTACAGTGGCACCCACAATTCTTCCCATTCTCGTAGAACCTGTTGCAGAAATTAATGGAATTCGAGTATCTGTAGTCATCATTTCTCCTACTTTATAATCCCCATTGATGATACAAGAAATACCTTCAGGTAAATTATTGGCTTTTAATACACCAGCAATAATATTTTGACAGGCAATAGAACATAAAGGGGCTTTTTCAGAAGCTTTCCACACACAAACATCACCACAAATCCAAGCTAAAGCAGTATTCCAAGACCATACGGCAACTGGAAAGTTGAAAGCAGAGATAATCCCAACAACTCCTATTGGATGCCATTGTTCTCTCATAACGTGACCTGGACGTTCAGATGGAATAGTTTGTCCGTTCAATTGACGGGATAGACCCACTGCAAAATCACAGATGTCAATCATTTCTTGAACTTCACCATATCCCTCTTGCAACGATTTTCCCATTTCATAAGAAACTAATTTCCCTAATGGCTCTTTTAATTCTCTTAATTTATTACCAAACTGACGAACAATTTCTCCACGTTGAGGTGCTGGCATAGCTCTAAAAGTTAAGAAAGCAGCCGTAGCCGTTTGCATTACCTTTTCGTAATCAGCAGCCGTAGTCGTTTTTACTTTTCCAATTAATTGTCCATCTACTGGAGAGTAACTTTCAATAAGTTCTCCCGATGAAAAATGATTGTTACCTGTTGAGGTACCTTCGTTTATAGCTTTTACACCTAGAATTTCTAAGGCTTCGGTCATGCCGAATTGTTGTGCAATTGTTGACATTGTATTCTATGTTTGTTTGTTTATAATTTTCAACAAAAGTAACGGATTATTTTGAATTGAAAACACTATTTACGAACACGATAACACTACACTATATTCCCATTAATTTTCTTGTAATTATTAGAAAATCGAATTAAAGCTTATTCCACTCTGGCTGCTATTCATTGGGAATTTCTGTGTAATAAATTCATAACGCAATCGTTCCACAAATTCAATGGCTTATTCCATCGCGCTTTATACTACTATATAGCGTATATATGTCGTATATATGTCGTGTTTATGTCGTATATATGTCGTATATATGTCGTGTAATACATATATCAATCTTAGAGTTATCATACTAAGAATACCATAATACTCTAGAGCAAGCTAGTAGATATAGTTGGCAAGTAATACCAAATAATGCAGTATGTTTTTAGTTAATGCACCACTTTGAATCAAAGTGACAGTTAAGAATGTTTAGTTGGTATTATAAAGTATTTGCAAATACCCGATATCATGCTTTATTTATTCATAAACCATCACCAATCCACTAGTTTTTAATAGCCTAATCTATCCCTAATGGGTATTTGTTTGGTCATTCAACATACAGCTCAAACAAAGTAGTTTTCGACCTTTTACACTGTAATTTTACCGACGAAACACACAAAACACCGACAAAACACCTAAAAATTATTTTTAAAGACATATAATTGTAGTATATAGATTACCAATAGCATACATAATCGAAAACGTTAAACAAAATTGTAAGTATTTAAAATATTGAAATACTGACAAATAGATGTCAAGTATAGATTTTTAAATTAAATAGTTCTTACAATTATATGTAGGAATGTCAAAAATGAATTAAATTTATAGTACCCAATTGTGAACAAAAAAAGAAGTTTAATTGCAACCCATTTTAGCCAATGGAATAAGTGTTTTTTTTATCGTGATTTTGATTTGTTAAACCAATAACTGTTCAGGTTATTTCGTAAATAAAAAATCATTTCAACTGCAACCCTTAAATCAATTTTGATACTAAAATTGATTTGGTAAAACCTGTGTACTGAAGACTATAGTATGCCTGTTTAGCATTTGAAATAATTATTTAAATTTTATTTATGAAAACAAATCACTCCCATTCAAACGAATTAAAAATTGCAAACCGCTTTTTTTTACTTGTAGCACTACTATTCTATTTTACTCCAAGAATAAGTGCCCAAACCAATACCATAATCCCTTCCGGATCTTATATTATTAATATGGGTGTTGTTCCTCAAACTATTGGGAATGCACTGAAACCCTATGGAATGATATATGATTTGATTGCCAATTATCAAGTTCCGATAAAATGGGTAATTGCTTCAGGGAAAGTAAAGGATGGAGTTGATTTTACATACAATGGAGTAGACTACAAAGGGGGCCCTTTTATAATTACATCAGATTATCGTTCGTCAACAGTGAACACTCGAATTACCTATTGGCAAAGTCAAGGGGTTATTGGCACAACCACCACTTCACCTATTGAAGTTCCGGTTGCGATGACTTTAAATGTAGCTTCTGTCCCAAGATGGACCATGGATTTATTAAATGGAAGTGTGGCAGTTCCCTATTTTACCAATGCAGGAATACCTTCAAGTGCCTATTCATTAACCAAAACACCACAAGAGTTAGGCTACTGTGATGATATTTTTGTAATGCCCCATGCGTATCCTCAATGGTCCACACATAGTAATTTATATAATTGGAATTTAACCAATCACGGTTCTATTTGGTTGTCTTGTACTGCGGGGAGTGAATTGGAGGATATGTTTAATCCAGCCAACCATACCCAACAAACTAATTTTTTATCTGAAAAAGATCCTTCTGTGGCCTTCCCTTCAGGAAGTGTAACCACTATTCAAAATGCCTTACTATTATATGGTTCTCACAATGATGGAGGTCCCCCATATACCTATTCTAACCCTGGAGATCAATTTATGCAATTTATGGGCCCAATTGATGGTGCCGTACTCAATGGATTAGAACAAATTTATATTCCTAAATCTCCTGGATGGCGATCTACTACTACCGTTAGCGTGTACGATCCTGACCACACCCAACGCTACGGATTGAGTAATGATCCCAAATATAGAGCGGCTATTGTTGCCTATGGAAGAGGGTTCGGTGACCCAAATAGAGGGTATGTGATGATTGAAACAGGGCATTCATTAAGTAAAGCCACTTTGCCTGCTAATATAGCAGCGCAAAGAATCTTTTTTAATTTTTCATTTATGGCGGGTAAAGATTCTAGTATACTACCCGATGTAAGTGGAATTCCTTCTGCTGTGGCCTCTGGAACTCCAACTCCAGTTTCTTTTACGTTTCCAGTGGGTGTAAACCCAAATAATTATACGGTTTCATGGACATCCTCTTGTGGAGGCTCTTTTGTAATCGACCCAACGGATAAAACAAAAGCCGTTTTCACACCACCAACTTTAACCTCATCTACCTCTTGTCCAATTACGGTTATTATTACGGATCCTTGTGGTAGAATTTTTAATACGTCAAAAACATCCGTAATAACTACGGAGATGCAAATTAATACAGCAATCACCAATACCTGTTACGGAATAACAAATGGAACTATTACCATGACTATCTCAGGAGCCGCTGGACCTTATGTGTGGAGCTGGACTCGAGCTGGTGGTGGCACTGGTTCAGGAACGGGAACTCTAATTCAAGGTTTGGCCGCAGGAACGTATACGGTTACTGCGGTTTCGGGTAACGGTACAGGTAGTTCAAAAGTATTTACGGTTATTGTTTCTGAAAACCCACAGCTAACAGCTCTTTCTTTATCTAAAGTAGATGTGTTGTGTAATTCATTAACAACAGGTAGTATTACGGTTGCTAATGTAACCGGAGGTACTCCTTCATATACGTATTTATGGAATGACGGTGTTACCACTCAAAACCGAAATAATTTAGCAGCAGGAGCGTATTCATTAACTGTAACAGATTCGGCAAATTGTACGGTATCTCAAAGTACTACTATCAATCAGCCTTCGGCAATTACCGTTTCTCCTTCTATTACTGCAATTAGCTGTTATGGCAATGCTACTGGAGCGATTACAATTTCAGTTTCGGGTGGAACTGGTACTCTTTCCTATTTATGGAATGATGGAGTTACTACTCAAAACCGTTCAAATATTACCGCAGGAAGCTACACTGTAACTGTAACAGATGCGTCTAATTGTACAAAAACAGTATCAAATATCGTCGTGTCTCAACCTTCAGCCTCTTTAAGTTTGAGCGCTTCTCAAACCAATGTTGATTGTTATGGAAACACTACTGGTGCTATTGATTTAACTCCTTCCGGAGGAACTCCATCCTATACCTATAGTTGGAGTAATGGCAGTACCACTCAAGACCTTACGGCTCTTACAAGTGGTACTTATACGTGTACAGTAACCGATGCGAATGGATGCTCCGCTTTACTTTCCAAAACCATTACTCAACCTAGTGCATTATCTCTTAGTACAGTTGTTACCAAAGCATCTTGTCCTGGCGTAAATGATGGCGCTATTCAGCTAACAACTAGCGGGGGAACTGTTTCTTATAGCTATTCATGGACAGGGCCTAACAGTTATACTTCAACCAGTTCCAGTATCACGGGATTAATTGCAGGAAGTTACTCATTGACCGTAGTGGATTCAAATGGTTGCCAAGCAAGCACCCTAGTCACTGTGGGTAATACGAATCCAAACCCAGTGCAACCGGGAACAATTTCTAAATAAGGTATTCCATTTTTAAAGTTATTATCATGAAAAATTTTACCAAAAATAATTCAAATACGGCAGGTGCAGAGTCAACAACTTTGTGGGTTGACAACGCTATAGTGCC
>JAHEHJ010000055.1 GCA_024644655.1 Flavobacterium sp. | reverse complement strand
CTTATCGAAGGCTTAGCAACCATACCGGGAGTGTCCCAAGTAGCTACAGGAACATCCATAGGAAAACCGGTCATACGAGGTCTAAGTGGCAATCGCGTTTTAGTCTATTCTCAAGGAGTCCGACTTGAAAACCAACAGTTTGGCGAAGAACACGGCTTAGGCCTAAACGATGCTGGAGTAGAAAGCGTAGAAGTCATAAAAGGCCCAGCTTCTTTACTCTATGGCTCTGATGCTTTAGGTGGTGTACTCTACTTCAATCCTGAAAAATTTGCCAGTCCCAATTCCTTTTCAACCGATTTTGGCCAACGCTTTTTTTCGAACACACTAGGAAGCAACACTACGCTTGGGCTTAAAACCTCTTCTGCCCATTGGAAATTCTTGGCTCGTGGGAGCTTTAATACTCACGCCGACTATCAAATACCTAATGGTAATCGCGTAACCAATACCCGATATAACGAAGGCGATTTAAAAGCAGGCATAGGCTATAGCAACGCCCATTATTCTTCGGTACTGCGTTACAATTTCAACCAACTCGATTTAGGCATACCCGAAATGGGCATCGACACGCAATCCACGTCACATGCTACCACCTTTCCTAGACAAGCCGTATACAATCACATCCTAAGCCTACACAATACGTTCTATTTAAATTATGGCAAATTAGAAGCAGACTTGGGCTATATCGCAAACGATCGTAGCGAATTTACAGAATCCAACACCCCTTCACTTCACATGAAACTGCATACACTTAACTATGATGCGAAATACTATTTCCCAAAATGGGACAATATAGAAGCTATTGTAGGAGTTCAAGGGATGCGTCAAACCAATGCGAATTCAGGAACCGAATATCTTATTCCCAATGCCAATACGAATGACTTAGGTACTTTTGGAACCATTAATTATGAATGGGGTAAAAATGTGCTCCAAGCCGGACTTCGCTACGATAACCGAAATATAGCTTCGGAAACCCATGGGATTATGGGTACTGAAGGTTATTTTGAAGCCCTTAATAAAAAATTTGATAGCTTCAATGCTTCCTTAGGCTATAAAACCGACTTATCTGAAAAAATTAGTGCGCGCCTCAATATCGCCTCAGGATTTCGAGCTCCTAATTTGGCCGAATTAACCTCCAACGGAGTACACGAAGGGAGCAATCGCTATGAGATTGGAAATGCCAATTTGCAAAACGAACAAAATGTACAATCCGATCTGAACTTGGAATATAAAAGCACCCATTTAGAGCTTTTTGTGAACGGCTTTTACAATCACATCAACAATTATATTTTTATTGCTCCTACCGGAAATAGTATTGACGGCAATATTGTATTTGATTATGTACAAGCTAACGCCAAATTATATGGAGGTGAAGCAGGTATTCATTTTCACCCACACCCACTAGATTGGTTGCACTTCAGTAGTAGTTTCGAATCCGTTATCGGCACCAAAGAAGACGGAACACCCTTACCCCTAATTCCAGCCAACAAGTGGAACAATACCCTACGTGGAGAATTCACTAGTAAAGGATGGTTGACCGAAGGATTTGCCACATTAAATGTAGAAAGCACCTGGGCCCAAAACAAGTACAGTGCTTTTGAAACCCCTACTCGCGATTATACTCTGTTGAATTTGGGACTGGGAGGCAAAATCACCGCCTTTCACACTGTGTTCCAAATAAATCTAAACGCCAACAACCTATTCAATAAAACCTATACATCCCACCTTTCCCGATTGAAAGCAGATGGTATCCCCAATATGGGGCGCAACATAGTCATAGGATTTAGTTGTATGATATAAAAAAAGCGTCCCGAGGGACGCTTTGCTTTTTAAAGTGATTCCTTAAAAATTGTTGTCGCCATCTATCATACGACCTATGCCTCCCAACAAACTTCCTTCTTCTCGACTATTGCCGCCATTTCGAGGTGCCGTAGCAATAATGCGATCAGCCAAACGACTAAAGGGTAAGGATTGAATGTATACGATACCCGGTCCTCTTAAGGTAGCAAAAAACAAGCCTTCACCTCCAAAAACGGAGTTTTTTATTCCTCCTATAAACTCTATATCATATTCGATGTCTTTAGTAAACCCAACAATACAACCTGTGTCTACTTTTAAAACTTCACCGGGGCCCAATTCTTTCCTAGCTAAGGTCCCTCCCGAATGAACAAAGGCCAATCCATCACCTTCTATCTTTTGCATGATAAAACCCTCACCTCCAAAAAATCCAACACCTAGTTTTTTAGAAAATTCAATGCCTATAGCTACACCTTTAGCCGCACATAAAAAAGAACTCTTCTGACATATAAATTTACCCTCATATTGGGTCAAATCAATGGCCACAATTTTACCGGGATAAGGGGCCGCAAAAGAAACTTTACGTTTTCCACTGTTTTGATTCACATAGGCTGTCATAAACAAACTCGCACCCGTCAAAACACGTTTCCCTGCCGAAAGTAATTTATCAAATATACTGTTGCTTTGGGTTGAGCCATCCCCAAAAATGGTTTCCATTTGAATCCCATCTTCCATCATCATAAAACTGCCGGCTTCGGCAACTACTATTTCTTGAGGATCCAATTCAATCTCTACATATTGCATTTCTTCACCATAAATGGTGTAATCTATTTCATGTGCTTGCATAATATTAAAGTTTATTTTTGCTATTAGTATTCTATTTATTCGATATGTTACAGTAAAAAATATACGCAACAAAAAAGGTTTTTATTAGTGAATATGTTAATAATTTATATGTATTAATATAAAACTAATAGTATTTTAATGCTATTTTTACCATATTACTAATTCTAAAACTCCTTATATGAATTCAAAGTTTACTAAAATGGCTAGAATAGCCTTAGGCCTAGCCCTATTGATTTTCGGAGCAAACATGATCAAATCCTTTTTACCTTTCCCACCCCCTCAAGGTTTACCAGGCTATATCTTTTCAGTAGTAGGAGTCCTAGAAATTGGAATTGGCATCATGTTATTGTTAAAAAAATGGGTCGCTTTTGCACTCTTGCTTTTAGCCCCAATTTCTATTAATATTTTCTTATTTCATATATTTTTAGACCTACCTGGTATGGGAGCAGCCATAGCCATTGTAGTAGTAAACGCTTCTTTGATATACAAACATTGGCAACAATACAAACCGTTGTTTTATTAAACAGAAAGCCGACCCTAGGGTCGGCTTTCTGTTTAATAGGTTATTGTACCTATATGACGCATCACCCGTCCTATTTTTTCTTTTCGTCTATTGATATAACTCGAAGAGTTTGACGCTTTGTATTTTCTAGGATTTGGTAAGATTGCCGCTATTCCAGCCGCTTCATTACGGGTTAAGCTTTGTGCCGATTTACGATACCAGTATTGGGATGCTGCTTCCGCACCATAAACACCATTCCCCATTTCTATGCTGTTGAGATACACTTCCATAATGCGCTCTTTCCCCCAAATGAGTTCAATCAACACGGTAAAATAAGCTTCCAATCCCTTCCGAACATAACTACGCCCTTGCCACAAAAACACATTCTTAGCTGTTTGTTGTGAAATTGTACTACCGCCTTTGATGCGCTTCCCTTTTTTATTATGTGCAAATGCCTTTTGCATCGCCTCAAAATCAAATCCGTGGTGGGTCAAAAAATGACCGTCTTCACTAGCAATAACCGCTTTTTGAAGTTGTGGAGATATGTCCTCTAGTGGAACCCAATCATGACTGTAAATAGCATCCTGTCCATCAAACTTGAATTCAATTATACGAGTTACCATCAAAGGAGTAAACGGTACAGGAACCCATTTGAACAGAATCACAGAAGCAATTGACAATCCAAAAAACCACAACATGGCTTTCTTCAACCAACGAAATATTTTTTTCATCATAACACTAGGTCTTCATACAAATATAAAAGAAAAACTCAAAATCTACACCACTCATATAGGCCTGAAATAGGGCATAAAGCGCCTGTTAAGTGCTGAAAACACCCTCTAGAGTGCTTAGAAAGTGCTGAAAGAGTGCTGAAAGAGCCCTTAGTAATAGCTAATACATTCCCATTTGAGGCAACCCAAAATAGGAATAAAAAAACCAATAGTTAAACCAAATCGGCTAACTCTTGCCCTATCAAACTACCCAAGGCTACTCCCATTCCTCCCAATCGCACCCCACAATATACCCGATCTGACAACGCTGTCACTATGGGCTGCTTGCTAGTACCTATGCCCATTATTCCACTCCACCGATGGGCTATTGTTACATCTGTATGTGGCAATATCACCTCACGCAATAGGGTTTCCAAACGGTTTTGAATTAACTCGGTTTGTCCAAATTCTGTAGTATGCTCACCCTCAAAATCTAAATTCCGACCCCCACCCAACAAAATGCGATTGTCTATATTTCTGAAATAATAATACCCTTTGTCCAAATGAAAAGTCCCTTGAATATCCAAATTAGGTATAGGCTCTGTAATCAATACTTGAGCACGGGCTGGCTTTACTTGGTTTTGGGTAATTCCTCCTGCAAAGCCATTGGTAGCAAATAATAACTGTTGGGTCGTAAAAACAAATTCTCCTAGGGCAACTTGTACCCCATTCGAAGTATCTGCATAACCTGTTACCTCTACTTGATTCAACAATAAGATTCCTTGGGATACCGCCTTTCTCAGTAAAGCATCCATCATAGAACCCGTATCTATTTGCGCTTCAAAGGGATTAAAAAGCACATACTCTTGCAAGCCTTCAAAAGCAAAACGATCCACTTCCTTGCGAAACACATCTTCGCGAAACAAGGGCCGAAGCAACTCATTGATAAATGGCATCTTTTGCAAACATTCGGTATAGGTTCGCTCATCATCTTGCAAAAACAACTCATATCCACCATGGGGTTTCAAATCAAGCACCGTATCTCCTAGGTTTTTGCGCAACAACTGCAATCCTTGCCACCGCTTTTGAACTAACTGCAGAACCTCTTCCTCGCTATGTGACTTCAAATCATCTAGTATTTCTGAAAGACTTCCAAAACAAGCAAATCCTGCATTCTTTGTACTAGCACCTTGAGGCAACACCCCTCTTTCCAATACCAGTATTTTCGAATTAGGATAGCGTTCGCGCAACCTCAATGCACAATGCAATCCAACTATTCCACTACCTACTATGGTATAATCCACATCGGTAAACCAGTTTTTAAGTTCCCAATAACTGAAGTTCATTTGTATTTTTTTTAAAAATAAGGTTTTTGTATATAATAATAAAAGGTCCAACTCGTTTTTTTGTGGTTTTAAGTAAAAGACAATCAATACTTCAAAGACTAATTAAGTTGTTTGTCGATTTGTTAATAGATTGAACGACTTTATGATAGATATCTCAAAATAAATTTTACTTTTGGAATACTAATTATATAATTTCAAAGAATTATGAAGTACAAATTACTTACGATTGCCCTACTGACATTCAGTAGTATGGCTTTTGCCCAAGGGGGAAGTTCACTATGGAAATCAACAACCAAAAAAAGTGACTTTGTTGCACTAGACAGCCGCATGAATTTACCGGAAAGAAACTTATTTTCTTTAGATCTTTCGGCAATGAAAACGGCATTAACTGGTGCTCCTAAACGAGATGCTAACGTGGTATCAGCCGTAGTGTTGATGTTGCCTAATGCAGCTGGAAAACTAGAACATTTCCGCGTGTATGAAAACTCAAACATGGATCCCGAATTGGAAGCAAAATATCCAGACATTAAATCATATCTAGGAAAAGGTATTGATGATGTGAATGCTACAGCCTACTTCAGTATGTCTCCACTTGGATTCAAGTCTATGGTTCTTGCTGCCGATAAATCGGCTACTTTCATTGAGCCTATCTCAAAAGATGCTACTATGTATACGGTATACAGCAAACAAGATCATGCCAAATCATTAACTCCATTCGAGTGTAACGTAATTGATGTGGCTACACCACAAATCAACAGCACTACAGCTAGACCAAACGCAGATGATGGTTTAATGAGAACTTTCCGTTTAGCCATGTCTTGTACTGGTGAGTATACAGTGTATTTTGGAGGAACAAAAGCATTAGCTTTAGCCGCCATCAATGCGTCTATGACTCGTGTAAATGGAGTATTTGAAAAAGACTTTTCGGCTCGTATGGTTCTTATCGCTAATACTGATTTAGTAATCTATACAAGTGCTTCAACCGACCCGTATTCAGCTGCAGCTAGTATGTCAAGCTGGAATGCACAATTACAATCTACACTTACTTCTGTTATTGGAGAAGCTAACTATGACATCGGACATTTATTTGGTGCTTCTGGTGGTGGTGGAAATGCAGGATGTATTGGATGTGTATGTGTGAATGGTTCTAAAGGAAGTGGAATCACTTCTCCAGCCGATGGAATTCCATCTGGAGATAATTTTGACATTGACTATGTAGCACACGAAATGGGACACCAATTTGGAGCTAACCACACCTTTACTCAAAGTAATGAAGGAACAGGTGTTCAAATGGAACCAGGTTCAGGTTCTACTATCATGGGGTATGCAGGTATTACCGCTTTAGACGTTCAACCTCACTCTGACGCATTTTTCCATGCTGTTAGTATCCAACAAGTTACAAATAATATTAAAGCAAAGACTTGTTCCGTAAATACGGCTACAGCTAATGCTATACCAACTGCTAGTGCAGGATTAGACTTTACTATTCCAAAAAGCACTCCATTTATGTTAACTGCTTCGGCTACTGATGCTAACGGAGATGCTTTAACATACAACTGGGAGCAAATGGACAACCAAACTACTTCGGCAGCACCAAGTGCTACTAAAACCACAGGAGTAGATTTTAGATCATACAATTCTACTACTAGTCCAACTCGTTATTTTCCTAGAATGGCTTCTGTTTTAACTGGAGCTACAACTACAGCAGGTACCGAATTGACAGTAGAAGCTTTGCCATCAGTGGCGCGTACACTTAACTTTAGAGTTACCGTTCGCGATAACCATACTGGTGGTCCAGCAAACAACAGTGATGATATGATTGTAACTGTTAATGCAACTGCAGGTCCATTTACGGTAACAGCACCAAA
>JAHEHJ010000025.1 GCA_024644655.1 Flavobacterium sp. | reverse complement strand
TTCGACCCGTTTCGGTAGAAACGTACGTTAAGTCACCGTAGATTCCATCAACTTCGGACTGTGATAAACGAAGGTGAATATTTTCCAACACGTGTTCATCCGCAAAGAAATCGTCGGCATGTAGAAATCCAAGAACCTTACCCTTGGACCTTCCAATTCCTTTGTTCAAGGCATCGTAGATTCCTTGGTCCTTTTCGGACTCCCACTTCACACGTGGGTCGACAATGGTATGCAACCATTCCACGGTACCATCGTTCGATGCGCCGTCCACAACAATCCATTCCCAATCCGTAAAGGTTTGTGAAGACAAGGAGTGCCATGCCAGTTTTAAGGTTGGCAAGGAGTTGTAGGTGGCGGTGATGATGGTTAATGTGCTAATGTGCTAATTTGCTAATGTGCTAGTGTGCTAATGTGTTAATGTGCTAGTGTGCTAGTGGGTTAATTTGCTAATGTGCTAATGGGTTGCTGTTGGCTCCTCGCTGCGCTCGGATGGGTGAAATCCGCCGTAGCTATTTGTGTAGGAGGATTTGACTTCGTTTGGCTCAGACAATGGTTGTTTTTCTCATGATCCTTCGCTGCGCTCGGATAAGTTTTGTGTTTTGTATAAATTCAACCCCTTCAGGGTCATTACTCCTAGTTTTTCTAACTTGTACCTAGTGTCAGTATCCTATCTACTTATGTTTTTGTGTTTCATTTCTGCCGTAAACATTAAGCCATTTGCGAAGCGAACAAATCATAGGCAAATTGGCAAATTAGCTCATTGGCACATTGGCATCCCGAAGGGTCGGGACACGCATTAGCACATTAACTTCTCGTATCAACGAGAACATTCTCCATCACCAATAGATCCATATTGTCTGGTTTTCGTTGACAAGTTTTAATTTTTTGGGTTTAACGCTAAATCTTGCGTTCTCGTTTAAGTTCAGCAGGATTACCCTGATAAATTTTATTTGCTTCTAAATCGTTAAATGTTGTAGAACCTGCGGCAAGCACCGAATGAGACTTACACCTTACACCAGGACCTACTAAAGCCTTAGCTCCTATCCAGACGCCATTTTCTAAATGAATTTCTCCGGTTATCAAATCAAAGGAAGTGCTTTTGTAGTCATGGTTTCCAGTCAATAAAAATGCACCTTGAGATAGGCATACATTTGACTCGATAGACACCAGAACCAAGTTGTCTATCCAAACTGACTCGCCTATCCAAACATGATCACCAATGGAAAGGCGCCAAGGTTGCTTAATGCGCACATGGGTGCGTATCACCAAACCTTTCCCTACTTTGGCCCCAAAAATCTTTAAAAATAGTGCCTTTAGCCCTGAAGGAAAGGGGACCCATGTATTAAAAAATAAACGTGACACCAACATCCATAGCAAACGGACCAAGATTGATTTACCATGCGAAAATGATGAGTTTGAAAATGTGTTTAAATCAACTGACATATGTGTCTAACTAAAAAGTTGAAAATACGATGAAATAACAATTTCTTTTGCTTTCTCAATAAATTGCTCATAAAAACACTTTGCCCCTTCAGACCAAATTTGATACGTAGCTTGATCCATATCCGTAAGTGTTTGTATGGCAGTACTTAGATCTGTTGTTGATTCATCCCAACCGGCGCGGTGGCTAGCCAAGTTTTGCCATGGTGTGTGCTTGGAAATGATGACTGGTCGACCCTGTGCGAAGCTTTCAACGATGGCATGGCCGTAGTTCTCGCCCTCACTTGGTAGTAATAAGGCATGTGCTGCTGCTAGTTTGGCGGGAACTTCTTCCGATGGACAAACGCCATTGTAGTGGACTTGAATGTTTGCGGGTAACTTTGAAATGACCTGCTCGCATTGTTTCCAGTATTCGGTATTGTAGCAAGTTCCGTATAAATCAAGTTCCACTTTTCCTTGGACATCCTGTAAGGCTTTGATTCCGTGCAAAGTACCTTTCTCTGGTGCGATGCGTCCGATGGAAACGAGCTTGACACTCCCCTGCTCTTTCGCAATCTTCTGTAAATTCGTTGTTTCTTGTCGAGCGACATTGGCTATAACGCTGACCTTCGCGTGTTTACCCATAACCGTTTGAATGTCCTTCGCTTCTTCGATAGAAGTCGCATGGAAGGACACGTGTCCATACGCATTGATCCAACGCATGAAACTCAAGAATACATATTTTTTCAAGGGCTTCACCGCCAAGGCATGTGGACTCAACATCCCCCTCGCTGCCACAATGGTTTTGATTCCCAACGATTTTCCAATGGAAACTGGCCACTGCGAAAAAGCAGGCGAGTAAATGCCACTCACATACAAGGATCCTGCATTCGTTCCCTGAATTACTTCTTTCATCTTCCGCTTCGTGAGCCGATCCTCGGAAAAATAATACACCCAGACATTCACACTTTGTTGAACCCATGTATTTGGCTGAATGCCCTCATAAGGCTCCGTACTACAATAATCGGAGTTGCGGGTAATGATATAAAAATCTGTGTCGGGCATGGCCTCCACAAGGTTCGCCACCGAACGCACCGGCCCTCCTGAGTTGGTTCCTGGCAAATACCAGTCAATGGTTAAGGTGATAATGGGGCGATGTGCCAATTTGATAATGTGCTAATGGGTTAATTTGCTAATGTGCTAATTTGCTAATGTGCTAATTTGATAATGTGCTAATGGGTTAATTTGCTAATGTGCTAATGGGTTAATGTGCTAATGGGTTGCTGTTGGCTCCTCGCTGCGCTCGGATAGGTGATATTCGATGTAGCATTTGCGGGGAGGATTTTTTAGCCACGAATTCCGCGAATTTTCACGAATTTTTTGTGGGTTGTATGATTAGTTAGAAGCGCAGTGTTATCTGGAGGATAAGGAGTTGCGCAGTGTTATTCTTTATGGTTGTCTATTTTATTTCTGCTACTAACATTTCATCTCTTTCGCTTTAGCGGAACGAATCATTAGCAAATTAGCACATTAGCACATTCTATTTCCTTCTTTTAACCAAACTACTATAAACCTCGTAATACTGTTCGGAAATAGTTTCGCAATCAAAGCGTTTGACATTTTCAAATCCTGCTTGGGTGAGCTGTTCGCGCAATGAAGCGTCGGAAATCAGTTTTTCGAGTCCGGAACGCATGGCGCTGATGTTGAGTGGATCGACTAATATAGCGCCATTCCCAGCGACGTCTGGCATGGAGGAACAATTGCTCGTGAGCACGACTCTTCCTGTTGCCTGTGCTTCGATGATCGGCATTCCGAATCCTTCGAGGGTGGAACACAGCATCACGATGTCGGCACTGCGGTATTTTTCGAGTAAGGACTCAAACGAAATGCTGGACTCGACTTCGTAAGATTGTCCGGCTAACAGTGCTTTTTCTTCGGCGTCTAGTTCGGCCACTATGGACAAATGAACATTCAATCCTTTCGTGGCTTTTAACACGCGTTTTAAATTCTTGTTGGGCGCGGATCCAATGAGTAAGATCGTTGGACAGGCCGCATTGAAAGCTTTGTCGCTGCGCGTGAACCGTGAATCAATCACGGTTGGAATGACATGGATTTTTTTTCGCCAAGTTGGAAAAAACCGGAGGATGTCGTTCTTGGTAGCCACACTCACGGTGGTCACCGCGTCGGCTCTTTTCATGGGCCCCGTTAACCAAAAATAACGCAACATCATGCGCTTGATGCCTTTGGAATCGCGTAAGAATCCTACATCGTGGATGGTTAAGACTTTCTTCTTGCCACGACGCACTCCCCAAATGAGGAAATGGGTATCTCCCGTAATGTGATAAATATCAGCCTTGCCCAATGCGCGCACCGCTTGCACACTCATAATCCGCGGTAGAATCCTCGTAGAAAAAAACGGCGCTTCCCAATGGGAGACGGTCATCTTTTTCGCTAACTGCTCTCCGATGGTGCGGAAGTAGTTTTCGATGGAGAAGTTGCCGTAGGGACGGGGTTTTCTATGAACGTATTTTAGTTGCACTGTTGTAGGGTGTAGGGTTTGTTGTTTTTAGGAACTAGTGATTAGTGATTAGTGATTAGTGATTAGTGACTAGTGATTAGTGCCTAGTGCCTAGTGCCTAGTGAGTCACTGTTGGCTCCTCGCTGCGCTCGGATAGGTGATATTCGATGTAGTTTTTGCGAAGGAGGATTTTTTAGCCGCGAATTTTCACGAATTTTTTGTGGGTTGTATTATTAGTTAGAAGCGCAGAGTTATCTGGAGGATAAGGACTTGCGCAGTGTTATTCTTTATGTTTGTCTACTTTATTTCTGCTACTAACCTTTCATCACTTTCGCTTTAGCGGAACGAATCATTAGCATCCCGAAGGGTCGGGACACGCATTGGCAAATTAGCACATTCTATTTCCACCCTTTGCGAAGCAAACAAATCATTAGCACATTGGCAAATTAACACATTAACCAATTAGCACATTCTATTTCCACCATTTGCGAAGCAAACAAATCATTAGCACATTGGCAAATTAGCACATTGGCAAATTAGCTCATTAGCACATTTGAAGACTATTCCGTTGGAACCAGTCTTCCAAAGCCACGACCGACCACCACCTACTCCACGACACCCCACTCTTTCCTTGAAGGAAACGATGCCATTCTGGAAGCAAATCTGGACTATCGATGCGGTCTGCGAAGTTCATGATGCGGGACTGACAAAAGCCGCGGAGTTCGTTCTGTATCCAGTGTTCCCATGGGAGGGTGAAGCCTTGCTTCTGACGGTCGTAGACTCTGCGGGGAAGTTCGGACTCAAAAGCCGAAATGAGCAGGTCTTTGGGCCGCGAACCGAGTTTCAAAGCGTCCGGCAGGGAGAGGGCGTAATCGACCAAGTCTGCATCCATGAAGGGTGCGCGCAGTTCGAGTCCGACCGCCATGCTGTACTGATCGCTGTCGCGCAGTAAAACAGGTTGTGTATAGTAGTGCCATTCCTGTTTGGAATACAGTGCCTGTGAAAAAGGACCTTTTTCCTGGGGTGGAAACAGTGTTGGTTTGTTCAAGTGAAAGTAATCTTCGATGCTGCTTTGATCGAACAGCACGCGTTGATAGGCATAGGCGTTTCCTCCGTACTTGGAGACGGCAGCTGCGATTTCCATGCCCTTGCGTTTTTCGAAGGAAAGAAGCGACTGAAATTTGGATCCGAATCCGAGGATGCTGCGTTTTTGCCAGTCGGACATTCTTCGGAAGTACGGATAGCCCAAGAACCATTCGTCGCCACCGATTCCAGACAAGGCCATTTTGAATCCTGCGGCTTGTGTGTACTTGGATACCACGTAGGTATTGAGCCCATCGCCACTCGGATGATCGGTTGCAGCCAAGCCTTCTGGCAAGAGGTCTAGGAAATCTTGCGGCTTTAAGCGTATTTCATGGTGCTGCGTCTGGTAGCGTTTGGCCACTTCCGCAGCAATGTGGTGTTCCGAAAACTGACTTTCATCAAAGGACACCGTAAAGGTATGCAGGTCTTTGCCCAAGCGTTGCGCCGCAATAGCTGTGATGATGCTCGAATCCACTCCTCCGGATAAAAAAGTAGCAAAGGGAACATCACTCACCAAGCGCTTTTCAACGGCGGCGGTTACTTTTTGTTTGATCGTTGCCAAGGCCTCCTCGCGGGAAACACTAGTAGTTGTATATGGATTCTCCGGAACAAAGCTTCCTTGTGAAAAAATCTTCCCGTCTTTTATTTGGGCGTAGGAGCCTGGAGCGAGTTCTTCGATGCCTTCTAGCAAGGTTCCTCCCGGAATCGTTTGCCAGAACAACCAATTGCTGACTTGATCGGCGGAGACCCGATTTAAATAGGGATGCATGCGCAGCAAGACCCGTACTTCGCTAGCAAAGCTGAAGCTCGTTTCGTTTTGGTGGATGTACAGCGGCTTCTTCCCAAAGCGGTCGCGGGCCAACAACAATGTTTGTTCTTCTCGGTCGTACAAAGCCAGTGCAAACATGCCTTCCAATTCAGACAGTGCCTGCTTCCCTTTTTGGATCAACAAAGCCAAGAGAACTTCCGTATCGCTTTGCGTTTGCCACGGATAACTCAAGCCCGCCTTTAATTGCTGGAAATTGTATATCTCCCCATTAAAAACCAAGACATAGCGACCCGACTGTCCATGAAAAGGCTGATTTGCGCGTTCATCGGTATCAATAATGCTCAAGCGACTGTGGTACAAGTCGATCCCCTGCTCTCCCCAATGCGCCTGGGCATCTGGACCACGGTGAGCCAGTTGCGCCAATATCGCCGCATGTGCAAAGGTACTTTGCTGGGTACTGTTATGTCCTGCTAGGCCACACATTTTGTTCGTTTTTCGTTTTTCGATATCCGGTTTCCGGTTTCCGTCATTCGTGATCGGCCATCCGCCATCGGCCATCGGCCATCGAATATTTTTTTCTACATTCTATAATTTTATTTTACTTCATTCGTTTTAGCTTTTCACCTAAACTTTACTACGATGAAAAACAAATTAGAAGTCTGGAGCTTGTCGCATGAATTGACCCTACAAGTATACAAAATCAGTCATTTGTTTCCGAAATACGAACAATTTGATCTTTGTTCTCAAATGCGTAGAAGTTCGGCTAGTATTCCTACAAATATTGTGGAGGGGCAAGCAAGAAATCATCTGAAGGAATTTATTCAACTTTTATACATTGCAAGAGGTTCTCAAGCTGAATTATCCTATCAAATCTATTTGGCCTTTGAACTTGACTATTTAGCTGAAGATTAATACCATCAAATGAGTGCAAATTGCAATCGAGTTGGAATGATGTTGAACAAATTAATCAGTTCTTTACAGAATCTTTAAGGCTTTTTCGATCTCCGATGCCCGGTTTCCGACATCCGTTATCGGCCATCAATCATCGGGAATCCGCCATCGGGCATCGGGCATCGAACATCGGAAAACGGGCATCGGGCATCGAAAATCCTACTTCATCAAATTCAAATGCAACAACTTCCGCTTATTCTCTTGCGAGTCCAGAGTAAACCGTTTGCGTGTGAGGTAAACTAAGAAGCCAAATAACATGACACCCTTAGCCAAGTGATTAATCGTGGTCTGCAACTCACAGTCTGGCCGCACTGCGTAATTTAAAAGTGGTAAAAGAAGGAGTACATAGAACGGTGAAACTTTTGTCCATCGCTCCACCAATTTGAATGTGAGCGAAAAGATGAGCCCCAATACAAAACCAAAAATATAGACCCCCCATGTACCATAGGCAATATAACCATCGGCAAAAATCCCTAGACCCATTGAAGTACCTTCGTTAATCGTATGCCCAGAAAATTCATTAAAGATTTCTTTGTTACCGGAAGTCAATTTATTTGGAGCAAGAAATCTCGGCAACAATGCCGCTTCTAGGTATTTATTCACATTGTTCAAACCTTGAAAATCTTTATATTGATCCATGCGATTAACCGTGCTGGCAAAAATCCACGCCTGATTCCCTCTGTTAAGGGTATTTAGAATGTTATCCTCACCCAATAACTGATCTGAACTTGCTTTAGAACTGCCAACCTCAGCAACGGTAGATAAATTAGCTTCTTTTCCACCTTGCCAAACTTGCTCTCGGTAAGTAACTTTTACAGCCTGAATAAAAAGAACTAAAGTTACGGCAGAAATTATACCAATCAATTTTGTTCTAAATGAAGGTTTTTCGGCATAAATGTAAAAGAGCCCAAAGAAGATTACCCACATGATGGCATCGTGATACATGCCTTTTAAAAACCCGGATGCTAACTCTAATAATATGACAAGTGCGGACCAATACCATAACTTTCTGTCGATGGAAAGTAAAGCAAAAGCACCTACAAAACGCACCATCGAAAGCAAGTAGGCAACAAAACCTAATTCTCCAGGGAAAAATCTAGATGATAAATTCAACACCAATCCAAAAATAGTGGTCTTGATGAGGAAATCTTTGTTGACGATGGTAGATTGCCCAACTTTTTGGTAATCAATGTTAAAAATTTTTGTGGGGAGGATGAACATCCCTAATGCAAAAAAGAGAAATCCTGGAAGCGCCAAGCTAAAATAATCGTCGGATGGGATTAACATTCCATAAGTCACTTGCTCTTCGGGTAATTGGTAAGTAATTGCTGGTGCTATCAAGTAATTTAGCGAGTAAAGAACAAGTGCCCACTCTCGGAAAACAAACTGCTCAGATGACTTAAAAATAATTCGATACACCAAGACCAAAAAAATACCAACTGCAGCCCCTTGGTACACATCATTGAACCGAAGTAAACCTAATATAAAGCCAATTATAAAAGCACCGTATTGCATTAGATATTGCAGATTACTTGTTGCACAATATTGTCGTAACAAAACTTTTCAAAAAAATAATCAATTTTCTTTTTGAATTCCTCTTTATCAAATCGTTCTATCCATGACTCCAAGGCTTTGAAGTCAGGATTATCAATATTCAGCAAGAAACCATTTGAACTATTGATAATGTCAATAGCACCACCACATTTATTTGATACAATAATAGGAGTGCCCGAAGCTAATGCTTCATTGAGCGCTAGGCCCCATGTCTCACTCTTTGATGGTAAAATTAAAAAATCGGCGATCTTATACAAATTTGGCATCCATTTTTGATTAATAAAATCAGAAAAAAGAACTCTATTATCGTTCTTTAATTTGCTAACCATGTCTGCTTTAAGCGGGCCGTTTCCAGCTACTAATAATTTGATATGCGCTGACTTTAAATTCTTCGTTAAGTCCTCTAAGAACAAAGGATTTTTTCTAGGCTCCAATTTGCCCGCATATAGAAGTACCATGTCGCTTTCATTAATTCCAATTTTTGCTTTAAACTGATTCCTTTCTTGCTGTAATAATTCATTATCAATTGCAAAACGATCATTATCTATCGCATGCGGTGCTTCAACTAATTGGTTAGACCTTAAGCCGTGGACTAAATAATAATTCTTGTTGTGTGTACCCACATAAAACGCTTTGTCGATATGCTTGTATACCCATTTCAAGAAAATTCGACGAAGGCTTTTCTTTAGCGAAAAACCTTTGGGTTCATCCAATAAAGTAGAGTCACCTCTAAACCAAACGGGCACTTTCCCTTTAAAATAGCGCATTGCCTTCAGATGACTATTGAAGGCCCAGCCCCAAACCCATACAATATCAGGCCCCCAAGCCTCAATTTCTTGATTTAAAGATGGGTTGATGATTCCTTTGAAATGATGAGACCCTGGTTCATTAGAGGTATTTTTCAGAAATGTATACTTGTAACCAGCAAGTAATGGGATGTCCCATTCGATTTCTTTGCCAAAATCAGGGTCGTATTTTGGGCCAAGAGCAGCTTCTCCCCAGGTGTAAAATACCATTAATTCAATAATAGGTTCCTTTGCCAACAAAGCAAAAAGGGGTGCGTTGTATTGGATGGGGTGGGATGATATGATTGCTAATTTTTTCAAAAAAATAATAAATCGATCAAACAAACAATTTTATTCGTTTGGCATATTCATGTGACGGTTTTTCAACAAATTTGTAAAAGATCATAGAGGCAATAATAGAGAACAACAGAGCAAGCATTATTACGCAAAATTTTTCGATTTCTGTCAAAATTAATCGCTTGGATAAATTAATTACCCGTCCACCTATTGGGACATGTAATAAATACAACGAAAATGAAATTTTTCCCAAAAACAAGAATAGGCGATTTTTTATATCGTTATTATAAAAAGCTATCAAAAATGTTGACAAAGCAGACAATATGGCAATTATTAGGCCATGGTTTAGTGCAACACAAGAAATGACTACGGAAACAATCGCTAAAAAAAAATACTTCTCTAATTGATTCTTTTTGAAAAACGCGATTACTATACCTAAAGTAAACAGGTCTGTAAATTGAAAGATGGCCAATCCTTTGATACTAAATACCGACAAAAATAAAAATGCTGTAATACTTAAAACGGTCAAACATTGTTTTTTTTGATTCCAAAGGGCAATAAGCAGACCAATGATTAAATAATAGTGAAACTCTATCTCAAGTGTCCAATACACAACATTTAACCATGTATTTCCTAAAATTCCAACAAGGTAACCTATATGCTGAATAATTAAAGAAAATGAGATGTTAATTTGAGCGCCCTTAAAACCAGGTGATATACTAGATAAATACCCAAGAAATAAAACCACGAGGATAGATGTAAAATAAGCTGGCTCAATCCTAAAGAATCTCTTTTTTAAGAAATTGCCATAATCACGAAATTTATAGCTTGTAACAAGCAAAGAATATGGCAAAACAAATCCTGAGATTACAAAAAACACTTCAACTCCCATCCATCCGTTCCTGAATAAAGCACGTGCCAGTCCATCTTCATCCACAAATCCTTTTGTAAAATGAAACATACATACACATAGTGCAGCTAATCCACGCATGATAACGATAATGCTCGAGTGTTTGGCACCCTCTGTCAAGTTATCTTTCATTTTCTAAACAATTCTTTCGTAAAAAATGGCTATTATTTTCCATCAAATCAATTTCTGGTGCCTAAGCCAATTCAACAAAAAGCGGTGCATTGTATTGGATGGGGTGGGGTGATATTAATGCGATTTTTTTTCAATGCTTTAATGCCTTTGTAAAAAATTCACTTTGTTGTTTAGTTCGGTGTGATGCCAATATTTCTTCTGGAATCTTATGAGATATTTGTTTCTCGTGCATTGATAAAAAAACTTCCATTGCTTTATCGCAATTTTGTTGCAAGTCTTCAATGGTATCAAAGCATAAAACATAGCCGGATTTACTTTTTTCGATGATTTTTTTTACGTCACTCTTATTATTAAAAATACTGAAGATAGGCGTTCGAGAAACTATTGCATTATAGACTTTTGAAGCATTATAATCTTTATCTATTGAACCTGGAATAAACAAAATATCTACTGCTTGCATAAATTTTAATGCCTCAAAATATGGTATACGTTCGCTTCGTTCTGTCACGTATTCAGAAATTCCTAATTCTTTGGACAAATCTTCCACAAGTCTTGAAGATTTCATAGACGAATATGACGTTCCGATAAAATAAAAATGATATTTAGCAATGTCATTTTTTGATGTAATCAAAGAATTAAAAAAAATTCGAATTATCGGTATAAAAGCAGGTGTAATTGCACCAATGTAAGCTACTTTTATTTTATCATTTTGACTTTTTAAAAAACTGAAATCGAATGTCTTTGATTTTACGATTTGGAAATCCAATAATGATGCACCAAATGGAATAACATCCATTGGAAGATTTTTTATTACTTGGTACCTATTTTTAATTTCATCAAGATATCCTTCCGAAACGGATATGACCCCGTCGCATTTTGGTATTGCTAATTGCTCAGTCCATTTCAGCAATAAATAGGCAAGCCAAAATTTTGGAGGCCGTTCTGATCTCGGTTTTGATAAGTAAAAATCATTCCGCCAAGGGTCTTGTAGATCTACTACAAAAGGCACTTTAAACCGCCATTTCCAATAAGGACCAAGGACGCCTACATGAAACATAGTTGTAGAGAAAAAAATCAAATCAAAATTCTCCTTTTTTAAAAGTTTATTCACCTTTTGAAAGTAGAAAGGTAATGATCGTAATGATAAACTACCCAGACCAAACAGCCTTGTTAATCGATAAGGGAGCGCTTTTATTTTATGTACATCAATTTCTTTATGAATTGTTTCAATGAGTATATCATCTTTGAATCCTTCAATGTATTTGGGGTGTACTGTAACTACAATTGCCTCCCATCCGTAGTCCTGATAATAAGGCAGACTCATCCTTACTCTTTGCATATCCGGAGCATTAATTGGTGGGAAATGGGGAGAAACGATTAATACTCGTTTCATATTTTATCTCGAAAAAAACGATACAACTGGTAAGAACGAGAAAGTTTAAGAAATAGAGTGAATTTATTATCCCCGTTATGATAAATAAATCGACGTAGAGAATAATTATTCGATTTCTTGACATAAATCCCACAGCCAAAATAATACCCAGCCTTTTCAAGCAAATAAGTATTCTTAGCAGGTAAATCCCCAAAGGGATGTGCAAAGGAAATTATTTCTTTGTTAATTAGTCGTTCCAATAATGCTTTTGACTCTTTCAATTCTTTGAGCACCTCATCTTGAGCTAATTGGCTGAGTTTAGTGTGTGATTTAGAATGTGACCCAATTTCAAAATTTGGATTCAAACTCACATCAATGATGTCTTGTTTGGTAAATAAATCTACTTTGTCTCTACCTTCTTGTACATCCCATTGGTTGCATGCGTCAATGAAATTAGTGGGTATAAAGAAAACCGCTTTCATATTCCTTTTCATTAGTTCTGGAATTGCAAAGTTCAGTAGTTCTCTTGAACAGTCATCGAAGGTTATTACAACTGACTTTTTTATTGATTTATTATTAATTAAATCGCGAAATGTCAAAGTTCGATAATTATTGAACTGAATGTAATCCAATAATTTGACAAAAGATTGATTTCCAATAGCATATGGTTCCAAAGTATGAAAACAACTTTGGTCGCTAACGTGATGGAGCATTACAATGTTAGGAACAAACCAACGCATTTTCTACTAAAGTTAAGATTTTACTTTCCTCCGTTTCAAAGGAAAATTTTGTTTGCCCAAAATGCCTACTTGAATCTTTCATTTTAGCCAGAATCTCTTGATTATCAAAAATCTCATCAAGAGCTTTTGCTATTGATTTGGCATCAGGAGAGACAATTTTTATTGCATTTTCCGTTTCCAAACTAACTTCAATCTGTCCGGCAGTATTCGTAGCTAAAATAGCTATTCCGCTATTTAAATAATGAAATATCTTGTTGGTAATCGTTAAAAAGCGACTTTTTGGTTTTTCTTGTTCGAATGCTATCCCAAGATCATAATTCGCTAAATATGATCGAATTTTATCGTTAGGAATATATTCAGAAATAACTAAATTATGATTGGAGGTTATTCTATTCGTCAAGTTTTGGCAAAACAATTCATCTTTTTTTCCAACCAAAGTTATGTTAAAACTATTTCGTGCTTGACAAATGGCATCCAAAAGAAGTTCAACACCACGCCCAGGTCCAATGACTTGAGAAATCCAAACTAGTGAGTTAGATTTTCTTTTTATGTTTTCGATTGAAATTTCATTTTTATAAAAAGAATTATATATTGCTATCGGACACTTTGAATTATATTTCATTGCCAATTCATTAGCAAGAGATTTAGAAGTTGTAGAACAATAAATAGCATTGATTAATACAAAACTCTCTATTTCTTTTAACAGCTTTTTTGGCCTATATCTCCTGTCCTTAGGTAGCAAATCCTCTGAATGATAATCTTCGAAATCAAATGCTACCTTACGGCCGGTTTGAATTAAATCCTTTGCCAATGCAAGACTCATCTCTTCATGTCCAATATATAAATCTGCATTCTCATTTTTTAACCGCTGTAAATAACTATAATAGTCATAACCCAAGGCATATTTTGTTTGAATGTTGAACAACTTCACGGACAAACGACACAAATACCGGATGCCTTTAATAAAAAAAGTATTTAATGGATTAGAAATTAAGTCAGATCCCGGTCGATATTCAATAGCTTTATTTAACAATAGAGATTCTTCAGTTACAATTTCGTTACTATACCAAGGGGCAAAAAGGGTCACTTCATAACCGCTTCTAGCCAAGAGATTTGCTTCCTTCACAACTCTTGGTGCTTTAGAAATAGGAGACTGTGTAAAGATTACGATATGTTTCAAATTTAAACCCTTTTTGAATCCAAAATTTTTGATAACACCTCCCCATACCCCTTCACCTCAAAACGCTTCAACTCCATTGGCAAGTTTTGCAAAGTACTTTCAAAAAGTTTGGGAAATTCCTTATGTTCTGTTGTTGCAGGCATGAAGATTCTGTCTGGAAGATGTGTGTATGAACTTACATAATTAGTTACGATCGGCTTGGAATAAACCAAGTATTCCATGACTTTATGGTAGTTGGTGTCTTTGCTTTGGTCTTTGGCAATTCAATCTTGATATTAATTCTTGAATATTATTGGCGTAGGTATTTTTAAAAGCAAAATACTTTCGTTCAATACTTATTTTTTCTGGATTTCTATATACAAATGAATGAAATGTTTTATGGAATAGATTTTTTAACTGTTTATTTGATTTTTCAGTACACATTTCAAACAAAGTGGTCCCCTCATAAAAACTAAAATTTGAAGAGATAATAACCTTTCCAGTTGAAAGAAATTCCAATATTTTGTGACTATTAGACCCACTACTCTGTCCTTTTTGAGGGTCATAGCAGATTAAAAAGCCATCCATCTGATTCAGTTCTAAAGCCAATTCTCTTTTTCCAAGTACCCCATGAAATACACAATTTGGATTACTTTTAATTTGAGTTAAGTAGTCAATATTCCGTTGACTAGAATCTGCGCCAATATTACTTTCTACCGAATGGTTCCCAAAGAAATGAAATTTAATTAAAGGATTTTCTTCAATAATTTGAAGCAAAATAGGATAGTCAATGTCATTGAAAAGAAAGTTTCCAGATAAACCGATGTTAATACCTTTATATTTCTTAAGTGAATCAGTTGGAATATTCAAAAATTCGTCAGAAAGACCATGATTAATCAAAAATAAATCAGTTTGAGGGTAATATGGCTTGTATAAATCTAATATGTGCTGCGATACGCTAACAATCAGATCTGCATTTCTTGCTGAAATAAAGTTCTGTTCCGCTCGTGGTTCATCCGCAGCAAAGAAAATTTTTTTACAATTCAAGCTGGTTAATGGGAAATTGTTAGTCAGGTCAAAACTCATGACTAAATTTGGAGTTCCTATTTTTCTTAGAATAAACCCCCGCTGGATAACAATCAATAAATGATGTAAAAAAGGCAGGTGAAATTTAAAATAACTACTGAAAAAAAGTGTATGCTCTACAACTTTTAAATTCTTGTATTCAGTTTCATGAATCCTTACTTTCGGTAAGCCGCCTATTTTCTTTTCTTTTGGAGGATTAATAAAAAATACGGAATACCCCAACTTAGCGAGTTCAATAGCATAATGATGTTTTGAAATAAACATCTTTCCCCAAGCTTGTGGTGAAACAACAATTACTACTTTGCTGGCGCCCATCTTTTTATCTGAAGACACTATAATAAGTTTTCAGTTCATCAGTTATTTTCAGACTTGAATTGAATTGTGAATGTAAAACAATTGGTCCATGAATATATGCTTCGAATGAAGCAGCAGAAAAATTCAATTTTTTAAGCACAAATTCAAGATCTTTATTGAAGAGGTCATTGGGATATATTTCTTTTTTGAGTTCTTCGTGTGCCTCTTCTTTAGTGATTTGCCCTGAGAAAATAAGATTTGATAAATGCGCTTTGCGTTTATCAACCTTAAATTTTTTTGGTAAAATATATCCTTGATAAAAACGCGTGAATACAGATTCATAATGTTTGCCTCCGTAATCTATCCAATTAAGTTCTTTTGAAATTATCTTCTTTACTTCTTTCTTATCGTATACAATTAAATTCAAAGGTTTCCATACTTCAAATTTTGTAGTGCGGGCATAAATACGGCGTAAAATAGGATGAATCAACGGATACTTTTTAAGTCTAAGCGTACCAAATTCCTTTTGAATAGAAAGTAAATTACTTGAATTTTTATTTGTCCATGCTTTGGGTAGTGTGTATTCCGTGACAACATTATCTCCACTTAATACATGTTTAATTTTCTTCTCTGCTGCAATTCTATTCACCACATTAGATATCGCAATATCCGTCACCGCCTCAATATCTATCACATTCGCCTTAAAATAAGCCAACTGGATGTCTTTGAATTCTTCCCAATCAATCACATAGGTATACAAATCGAAGCCACATTTCTCTACAATATTTTGAATGTTCTTTACGGCTAATTCTGAATTCCAACCATTGTCGAAATGCACACACAACACACGAAGGCCAGCTTGTTTGGCGAGGTATGCCAAATAGGTAGAATCTACGCCACCACTCACGCCAAGTATACAATCGTATTTCTTTCCTCTGCCGTCGGCTTTAATTTTGGCAATAATTTCATTGTATTTCTTCTCCCCTGCTTCGCCTTTTAATACATGCTGCTTTTCTGCCTCCAAATACTCAAAGTAATAATTACAAATCCCATTTTCATCAAATGTGATATCTGGGTCTGCAATGTTGTCCATTACAGACAAACTACATTGCCGGTAATTAGGGTTGTTGTTATCTAAAACCATTAGTGGTAAAAGTGATTGGTTGGGTATGAAATAAGCACTGCATTATGCGGGCGTTGGTATACAAACATGCTGCCTGCTGCCATGCCTGACGCACCGGCTTGTTTGGCAGCATCGAAATCTTGTTTCGAAGAGGCACCTCCTGAAACGTCCACTGGAATTTGAACCGAACTTACAATTTGCTGAAGTAAGTTGATGTCATATCCTTGGTAAGTGCTTTCGCGATCTATGGCGTTAAGAATAATTTCGCCAGCCCCTGCTTTTTGAGCTATTTGGGCAAGCTCTTGTGGTGTATAGCCAGACTTTTTGGTTCCGTTGGTAAAGTAGCATTTGGTGCCACCTAAAAAGCTTTTTTTGTAGTCAATACTGGCTACAACTGCCTGCGCACCGTAAATAGCTGCAATTTCTGCTAATAATTGCGGATTGCTTTCTAGAGCCGAGTTGATGATAACCTTTTCTACTCCTAATTGAAAAATCTGTTTGGCAACCGCTAGGGAGTTTACCCCACCACCATAGCCAACAGGCATAAAGGCCTCACTCACAATTTCTTCGATTAGGGTATAGTTTGGTGCTTTGTTTTCTTTGGAGCAGTCAATGTCGAGAATAAGTAATTCGTCGACTTGTTTTTCATTGAAAATACGCACCGCGTTGATGGGGTCACCCACATAAGATGGGTTTTTGAATTGCTTGGTTTTGTACAAGCCGCCTTTGTGCAAGAGTAAAACAGGAATAATTCTTGGTTGTAAGGCCATTAAATTTTACAAAAATTATCAAGTAGCTCCATGCCAAATTTGTGGCTTTTTTCTGGATGAAACTGCAAGCCAAATATGTTCTGATGCTGAAACCCCGATACGAAATTATGGCCAAAGTGGGTTGTACAAAGCACATCTTGCTGATTGGCACACTCAACATAATATGAGTGCACAAAATAGTATCGCGGGTTGAGAGAAATACCATTATTCAATTGAGAATCTTTCTTAAACACTACAGTATTCCAACCCATGTGCGGCACTTTAAGCTGAGGGTTGTCGAATTTAAATTTCTTGGTTTGAGCATCTACAAAACCCAAACCTTCGATATTTCCTTCTTCACTATGCTTGGTTAGCAATTGCATGCCTAAACAGATTCCTAAGATTGGTTTTTTATTGACTAACACTTCCTTTTTAAGGACATCCACCAAACCCAGCAGCTGCAATTGCTCCATGCCGTGCTGAAAATGCCCTACACCAGGTAAAATAAGGCGCTTCGCAGAAGCAATTTCATCAGGGTTATTGCTGATACAAACCTCTCCACCACCAATATGCTTGATCATATTTTGGATGGATTTTGGATTACCGAGGTTGTAGTTGATGATAGTGGTCATTTAAGTTTAATGCCTCTTTGTAGATTTGGATTAGTTGTTTTCCTATTGTTTTTGATCCGTACTTTGCAATGCAATTACGACTAATTTCTTCTAAATTGTATCTTTCGTAACCTTCAATCAATTCAATCATAGCATTAGCCAAGTCTTTAAAATTATTCTTTTCAACTAAAATACCATTATCATGATTTATTATATATTCAGGTCCACCGCATATTGTGGAAATTACTGGTCTACCAACTGCCAATGATTCTATAACAACAACACCAAATGTTTCTACATCACTACTAAGTACAAAAGCATTTGATTTAATGAATTCTCTTTTCGCTTCCAATCGATTTAACGATCCTAAAAACGTAACCTGTTCTAAATCCAAATGTTCAGCGCGGTTTCTCAGTTCTTCTTCTAATTTGCCCTGACCACCTATTCTTAATTCAACCTTTTTATATTTTTCTGTCACCAATTTAAAACTCTCCAATAATAATAGCTGATTTTTTTTTTCATCAAGAGAAGCGATATTAAGAAAAATAAAATTTTCATTTTTTTCGTTTTCAGTATATCCAAAATTTGGATCTGCTACATTTGGAACAACTCGAAATGTCTTCGTTAGCTTTAAGTTAAATTTGTCAATATTTGACTCAATGATTTTTCCTAAAGAGTCACTTACAACTATCCAACTTTTTGCTTTTTCTACAGCTGCAGTGTAATTCATGTAGTCTTTTTTACTTACAATATTTCGCTGATGGTATGTACTGTGCTCTGTGATTACATATGGTATGCCAAACTTTTGATTTATTCTTTGTGCTATTAAAATAGAGTCTAAAAACCTTGAGTGAGCGTGAATTAAATCAGGAGTGCCAAATTCTTTACAATAGTACTTGTAAGCTATTACTCCGGCTTGAATTCTTTTTTTTCTATATCGTTGCAAAAATGCTGGAGTTCTATATTTTCCCGCGGCAGCAACCAAATTAATACCCTGAATCTCTTGCTTTAAAGTTTGAACTCTTGTCGAAAAAATAGAATTCAATTTTCCCTGTTTTAAATCTTTATAAATGCTACCCTCCAAATTCACAGAAATGAAACCAACTTTGACATTTAAAGATTTAAGAGCAACTGCCTGATGAATCTCAAAAACTGAACTTAATTGGTTTTTTTCATTCAATTCTTCACCTGGGATAATCAGTATATGCATCATTTCAAGGCTTTACAAATCATTATCTCTTGTGCTGGAGATTCCTTGATGACGGAAGTTAACAATAATTCAATTGGAAAGAGACAAGGCCAGATTATTGCATCAAACCATTTCCATTTTTTTGAAATCCTTGTGAGCAAACTCCAAATTCTCGGATAAAATTTACCATTTGCATCAGCGGGGTCATTGAACAACACATAATTCTCAACACGTTCTACAATCTCAAACCCATTCTTTTGTAGTGCTTTTTCATAATCTTCTAATGTGCGACATTTCTGATGGGTAACATTCAAGTTACTGCGATGAATGAAATTATCAGAGAAAATAAAATAAGCTGCCGGCTCTAGTATACGATGTACACTTTGTAATAAGTAATCCAGAGGAGTATCATCTATTACATGGTATAAAAGAGAAGAAGCTGAAACGACTTGTAAACTATTATCGGCAAAAGGCAAGGCTTGTGAAACTGCGTCTACTTCATAGAATTTGTGCGTTGGATATTTTTCGGCAAGCTTTTTCACCGCCGTCGCCGAGATATCAAAGCCATTCACTTGTACACCAAATTGCTGCCAAATATCAATCACAAAACCTGTACCCGATCCTATATCTAATACAGCACCTTTCTTTTTGGGTAGATATTTTTGAAATAATTTTTTTAGCCGAAAACGGGTAACTTTATAACTCCAGATATAATAATTCATGGTGAGTGAAATATCACCTACTCCGATTAGATTATAATTGTTTTTTAATCTATCGTCCCAATAACTTTTTGAATCAAATTTAACAACCATTTATTAATAAATTGTTTTATTCTAATACGGTTATTTATTTTTCTAATTTTCTTGATATCAGATTCATTCAATGGGCATTCGGGAGAATCCAAAAATTGATTCAATAGAGATTTGCGAAATTTCAAAATATTTTTATCCAGTTTTTCTAAATTGCTTTGTGTCTGACTGTGACATCTATCCCAAACTAAATCACGAGGAAATAGTACTAGGTCATACTTTTGAGCTAAACGAAACCATAATTCGGTATCTCCCGAATATTTTGGGATTAAGAAGCCATTTTCTTTGACAAATATATCTCTTCTAATAATTGCTGACCCGGGGGCTCTATCAAAATGACCGAAACCTCCAAAATGTTGCTTGTATGAATCTAAAGGAGAAATACTGATAGGATATGGATAATTTTCATTACCCAATGATGACAATCCAAAACCAGCATCAGGATATTTCTCCATTGCACTAACCATAACCTGAAGGCAATGTGGATAAATTACATCATCACTATCTAGATATTTAATATACTTACCTTTCGCATAGCTTGCGGCTCTATTTCGATTTGTATAATCACCCAAATTCTTTTCGTTTACGTATACCTTTATACGTTTATCAATAGCTTCATAATGTCTTGCTATGTCGACTGTTTTATCCCTAGAACAATCATCAACTATTATTAACTCAAAATCAATATAGGTTGAAGAAAGCACACTTTCAATAGCTTCGGCAATGTATTTTTCACGATTGTAGGCTGTTATTAAAACAGAAACTGTTACTTCTTTCAAAATTAGAAATATTTCTTATGTCAAATTTTTGTAGTGCTGTAAATACAAGAAAAATTTAGCTTTTTGCGATTATAAAACGAAATATTCGGTTTTGGAAACATGGATTATTATAAACTAATCTTTTCAAATTAAAAAACAAAAAATTATTATTAAATCTAGATTTCCGTTCTGACAAATCAATGTTTTTTTTATTAGTTTCAACAAGAAATTCAACGAAATCAACAATTCCATTTTTATTCAGGTATTTTTCCCAATATCCAAGCCTTACATTACTTATTATTTTATCCCATTCAGTCGTATTTTCTAAATAATAACTTAAGTGTTTCCAATATTCTAAGGCGTCTTCTGTATTAATCACAACCCCACAATCATTATTTGAGAATAACAATTGAAATATTTCTAAGTTCGATACAATGCAGAGATTACCGGCATATAATGCTTCTATAACCGAAACTGGAAATCCTTCAGCCCTCGATGGTAGAATAAAAAAATCTGAATTATTCAACAGATCAATAACCTTTTCATTACGAATATTCCAATATACTTCAGTATTATTCCCCACACTAAGCTCTTGTTCAATTCCGCCTAAAATTATTTGCCAGCGAATGGGATATTGAAGCTTCGTACTTAGACTTATCAACTCCTTTATGATATGAAATCCCTTCCCTTCATCTGGTCTTCCAATAAATGTAACGCGTTTAGGCCTTAAATTGAGTTCTTTTCTTGAAAATGCTAAACCTCGACTTACTATAGGAGGAACTAGAATTATCTCCGTTTTAATTTTTCTTGCCCTTAATTTTTTTGATATGATAGGTGAGACACATATACAACAATCTATAATATTACCATTTTCAATTGCGCCGTTATAATAGTATGAATAGTCACCATGTAAAATAAAAACAACGCATACCTTAATCCGTAAAAATTGCAACATGCCTAATTCAAAACAATCATTAGCAATTACGGAATCAAAAGCTCGGCTTGAAATAAAATCACAAAGTAATTTTGCATTAGAATAATTTGAATTGTAACTGAACAATTGTATGGCTGTGACTGCCCTTCCTTGATGAAAATGCCTCAATTCAGATATCCTATTTAACTCATTTTCATATACCAATAGAATTAATTCGTATGCTATTTCATTCTCTTCTAATTTTGAGCAAAGTCCATTGACGTATTGATTGACACCACCGACTTCTTTATTAAGTATTATTGCAACAGAGTGCCTCATCTAATAAGATATTTTCAACTGATATTCATTATCCAAATCAGATAACAATTCACGTGAATCCTCACTTCTAAATTTTCTTGCGAAAAAATATCCTTCTTGAACCTTGGTTAATAGTAAATGATGATCTTCCTTAGTGAAAACATATGGAACTGTCTCACGGGTCCAATCAACAAAAGTTAGATGCCTTTTAATGAAAAGTTTACTATTTTGACAAATGGCAGATTGAATTGCAATTTCATCACAACACAACGTTTTTTTAAAGTCAATAAAATATTTGCTATCCATGAGGTACAAAATGTATGATTTGGCCTCGTAATTTAAACACATCCATTGAGAACCTTTAAAGTAGGTATTTCTGAAACTGGTTGCATTTTTTTTCAGTTTTGAATATCTACTAACTTTAATGATTGGATGAGCGTAAATAAAAAAATTCCAGTACTTATTGGATAATGTTCTATTAACCAACTTTCCCAAAAATCCACTCATGATATGAAATCTCTCTAAAAATAGATAAGTATTTAATCTTTCCATTAATTTATCGTCTTCTTGTATCTCCTTTGCTGAAACAAAACTAAAACTTCTGTTCAACATCATAAAACTTCTGTACACATTGGATTTTACCAAAGGATAATCCAAACCAGATAAAAATTGAGTATGATAAAAAATACAGTTGTTGTCTATTTCAAAATCACGAACACTTTTCAATGAATTTAACATCATTTCCAATTGACTATAATGACCCCAAGTTACATCCACGCGGTTATTAATGAAATTTACGTTTTTATTCTGTTTGAAAGAAAACTTGACATCATCAATCATAGACTTTAAATCAACATGAATAAAAATTTGATCAAAATGTTCATTTATTGCCGATACAAGACGCTTTAACATTGGCAAATCTTCGTGATATAATATGATTGCCGCTAACAATTTATAAAAATCTTTTATTAAATCTCCTATATTGACCAAACGTAAAAGACCTTAAAAAAAATCGAAATTCATCCAAAAATGTGCGCGGAAATGTATGTTTGATAAGATATTTTTGCATTAAACACCACCAAAGTGGATTTTCTTTAATTAAGCCATCTTTAACAAGCTGCTTATAAACTGAACTGTAAAATGGAGCTGCCAATTTGTTCCGTTTATCACTAAATTTGGCATCCCAAAAAGCAAGATAAGTAATAAGATTTGAGGCTGTAAAAATTTGGGGGTAATAAATATTTCTAAATAAAAATTCTTCATCTTTATCTTTCAGAAATCCCAAATTTGATAAAAAAAGTATATTAGCCCTAACAAAATAATGACTCTGTTCTTGTGAGGCGTAGTTTGAAATTTGAGAACTATGTTTTCTGTGAAGTAGCCCAATAAGTCCTAAATTAACTATTTTGAAGCCTTGAGAAACGAGCCTAGTCCATAATTCATAGTCCTGAGATTTCAAAAACTCTTCATTATACATTATTTGTTCTCCGTTGCTGAGTTTTTTTCTAAACATTACACTTGGATGCGCTATAACATTGGTATACGTTAGTGCATCACAAATTTCATCAGGACTACAAACAAATTGAGAACCACCCATTGGTAAAGACTTATCAGAAATGTATTCAACTTGTGTGCCGCAAACAACAACATCAGGATTTTTAACTAAAAAATCTATTTGACTCGAGAATCTATCTTTTTCTGCTATGTCATCACCATCCATTCGAGCTATAAATTCTGCTTTAGATAAACCAATGCCAAGATTTAATGATTTTGTTAATCCAAGATTAATATTATTATTGTAAACTCGTATTCTAGAATCAGTAAATGTCAATAATATACTTTCGGTATTATCGTTAGAGTTATCATTAATAATGATAAACTCAAAATCACTGAACGTCTGATTTAGAATACTGTTTATTGCGTCAAACAAATACAATTCCGCATTGTAAACAGCCATAACCACTGAAATCCTAGGTGTTACCATACCACCAATCATAGTACAATTTCAATCCAACTTCCAAATTGGTTTTCGGATTATAATTCAATATCTTGTTTGCCTTTTGGATATTTGCCAAGGTAAGTGGGACATCACCTTTCTGCTCAGGCAACCATTTAATGATTGCTTTTTTATCTAGAATTTTTTCAATATTCCTTATCAGATCAATTAAAGTTACAGGGTAACTATTTCCTAAGTTAAAAACCTCAAACTTAGATTCAATTTCAAGGTCGATAGCAGATTTTATCCCTATCACAATATCGGATACAAAAGTGTAATCACGTTTCGTATTTCCATCACCATAACAATTTATAGTCTCTTCATTTATTATTGTTTTTATAAACTTGTTAATCGCCAAATCAGGCCTCTGTCTTGGGCCATATACTGTGAAAAACCTAAGCGCAAAAAATTGCATATCGTAAATGTTGCTGTACACTTTCCCTAATTGCTCGCCAGAAATTTTAGATGCGGCGTAAGGACTAATGGGATTTAATTCACACTCTGTTTCTTCCCAAGGAATATTAGGACATGTGCCATAAACGCTGCTTGAGGAAGCAAAAATAAATCGTGGTATTTTCTTATTGCGAGCAATTTCCAAAATTGATTGAGTGCCTTCTACATTTACACTTACATACTCCATAGGTTTTAATAAACTTGGTCTAACACCGGCTTTCGCTGCGAGATGGATGATTCCATCATATTTTTCAGTAAGTTGCTCAACAAGAAAATGATAATCTCTTACATCTGAATGAATCAACCTAAAATTAGGATTGTTGACAAAAAACTCAATGTTTTTTTGTTTTTGATGAATAGAATAAAAATCATCAAAGTTATCAATACAAGTTATACGATAACCACCTACATTTAACAGATGCTCAATAAGGTTACTACCAATAAAACCTGCTCCTCCTGTGATTATTAAGTTCTTCATCTCTAAATTAAATTCCAATTCATACCATTTGTAGGAACATTTACATTATCATTTTGACCTACTTTCCATACTTTTGGCGCAATGACCACTTTATTTGGATTCTTATTTAGGTATGCACCCCACCAACTGTATGAACTATTTGCGATTATGTTATGCCTGCACTCTGTCATGTAAAGCAAATCCAACCACGATGGTTTGTTTGCGTTACTTTCAAATAATACCGCTTCTGGAATAATGGGTAAAAGTTCTTGTTTGACCCAATCCATATCCTCCGAAAAAACAAAAAATTTTGGTGAATTTATACTTAAGTACATTTGATTAATAGCTTTTTTATAATATTCAGTGGAACACACTCCATGATATTTCAATACTTCAGACTTTAGGTAATCACCCCTCCTGACATGGATTGCTACTGATTCAACATTCTTTAGGTTTGAAACCTGTCCAAGAATTTCACCGGTCAATAAATACTCATTAATTTTAAAATTTTCAGTTATTACGTTTTTAATTGCAGAGAAATAAGCTTCATTTTGAAAGTAACCTGAAATACGAATATTTCTTCTAAGTATTCGAGCTAATAATATACTTGAATTAAAATTTTCTTCAGTTATCACCTTTGATAACTCTTTACCCTTAGATAAATTCTTTGCCCCGATTTTCAATCCATGAAAACAATCTAATTCAAAATTTCTTGGGGTAAAAGATGAAGATTCTGCTCTGTTCTCTGTCAGAAAACTCAAATCGATTTCCAAGGTAAGACCGTGCTTCAAGCAAAATGCTATCGCTGCAGCGTACTGGAACATTTGATTTCCTAGACCTCCTTTTAGTTCGACATAAACCTCAGCCATCCTGATTTTTGTTGGTCTTTTTTTCTTTTAGAGTACCAATTAATTTTGTCTTTATTATGGAACCACTTTTCTCTCCATTTTCTACTAAGTAACTTTTCAAAATCCCGGCGATCTATTAAATGTTGGAATGAAAACAAAATAGATGTCAACATTAGAGATGGATTTTTCTTGTTTATTTCCTTAACGTAAGTTGAATTATATCCAAACCTATGGAAATAAAAGGTTCCTTCTAAACACTCCATTTTTTTTCCAATACCCAATTGCTGTATAGCAAATGCCAATGAATCTATTGCCCCACCTATCGACTCATTATATCTACCAGAGTCAATCCAACTTGCTTTTGTGAATAGGTAATTACCACTGCCTCCTGGTGTTAATTTAGGATTTATGATTAAATCGAGGAACTCAATTTTATTTTTTAATACCCATGAATGAGAAACTTCCTCTGTTTTGTCCATGAAATAATGTATCTCACCAAATGCCGCTGCATCCAGGTTTTTTGTTATCAGAAAAGTTTTCAATTTATTGACACTATGTGGAACTAGAATATTGTCGGAATCAATTGTAAATATTAATTCATTCTTTGATATATCAATTCCTGAATTTCTTGCAGCAGCTGCACTTCCCTTGTTGATATTATGTCGAACTAAGACAATATCTTCTGGAAACTTCTGCTGCAACTCTTCTAATAGCAACCAAGTATGGTCAGTTGATGCGTCGTCGATTAGCACTATCTCATCACCTATAGTGAAATTATCTTTATAAATTGAATTAATGGTCTCATTTAATGTATTGAAACAATTAAAGCAGGGAACTATGAAACTGATATTCATTGATTAAAGTTTATATTTAGGAAAAATCCAATCAATTAATTGACCATATAATTTTATATTTAGAAATCTAAAAATCTTATAATTCATTTTAGCAGATTGACTATCCCCAATGGACCGAAATTTTAAATATTGATGGTAAGCAATTTTTCGACAATTCTCGTAAAAATATCGTTTATCAAAATCATTATTTTCTTCCATCTTTTTTCCTAAACGAATAATATCTTTGATATTTTCCCCGGTTTTCATTAATCGAGATGTATCATTACCGCCGAATTCCCTGTAGCTACATAACGGTTTATTTATAATACAAAAGTTACCTTTATTTATTAATCTTAACCACATATCCCAATCAGCAACATGCACTAAGTTTTCATCAAAAAAACCAATAGAATTTAATGTTTTCTTATTCATTATTACCCCTGGTGTCTTTATCAAATTATAATAATGTAGGTTTTTTCGGACGGAAAAATCTAAATTCTCTGAAATGCCTATTACTTTAGAGTTTTCATCAATAATATGAGCCCTAGTTATCAATATATCTGGATTTGAAGCAAGTTTTTCTATAACACTTACATAAAACTCTGGAGCAACAAAATCATCACCATGTAAAATATGAACATACTTTCCTTCACTTCTTTCAATGCATGTGTTAAAGTTTTTTACGGCACCAACATTATGGGACTGTCTATAAAACTTGACCTTTCCCTTACCATACTTAGTTACAACCTCTTCCGGATTGTCCTTTGTTGAACAATCATCAACCACTTCTATTTCTAGTAAATCTAAATCAAAATCTTTCTGATTTAAAATGCTATTAATTGTTTGAATTAGATATTCAGCACAATTATAAGTAGGTATTTTAACACTAATAAGAGGTCTCATTTTTCAAGAATTTCTTTGCTATAATTAAGGCTGAATTAATACACTGATCCATATCTAAATAGGCATATCTACCTAGCCTTCCAATAAATGTTACCTTGGCATTTTCCAATCTTTCATATCGCTTGTACAAATCTGCATACTTCCCTGAATTGTCCCGTACCGGGTAATACCTCTCATTATTATTTTCAGAAAAGTGACAAGGTTCTTCATAAGTCAGACTTGTACAAATTGTATTATACCCATGTCCCGGTATATTTTTCCATTCAACTATTCTTGTGAATGGACCATCATTTGTAAAATTTACTTGAGATACTGGAAAAATCTTGGGACACGGAATATTAACATGAGTGAATTTTATTGATCGATATTCAAGCTTACCAAAACAGAAGTCATAGTATTCATCAATTGGCATAGAATTAAAAATATGGTCAAATTCATTTTCCATGTTCTTTGAAAAATTAACATTTAATTTAACAATTATATTTTCATGATTTAAGATACTCTGAACCATCTTGGAATATCCATCTTTTGGGACGAATTGAAATTCGTCATCTGGAAAATATAGCTCATTATCATCGTCTCTAGTAGGTACACGATTTATCACATTAGGAGAAACTTCTTCCAATTTCATTCCCCACATTTTTTCAGTATATGGTCGAATAAAAGTTTCCACTATATTTTCTTCACCAACAATCTCTTTTGTCTCTTTGTTTACTGGCAACGTAACTAACCTGCCATCATCAAGCATTGCCTTGACCTTGTGTTTGTATGGAATCCATTCAGTAAATCTTGACAACCAATCAAAAACTTCTTTATTATTAGTGTGGAAAAGATGGGGTCCATATTTGTGAATCCGAATGCCGTGCTCATTAACAAAATCGTAAACATTTCCTGCGATGTGGTCACGCTTATCAATGACCTTAACCTCAAAACCTCTTTCAGCGAGTTCCCTAGCAACTACTGCACCACTCAATCCGGCTCCAACGACAAGAATATTTCGCATTTTCTTTAATTAAATTGATAGTTGATTTTCCTGCATATGCAATATACTTAAACCATGTCTCAATATATTCACTGAATGAATATGAAATGCCTTAAATCCCTCTTCTTCAATAAGATAGTTTGCAAATTTTCTTTCATCTATTTGATGAGCAATTAAATTTTCATTAAGGTTTTTTGATTTAATTGCTGGAAGGATCTCCCAATGTACATCGTGCATGAACTTTTTACTCCATAGGCCTGTATCATGAATTAAAAGAATACAATTACTTGATAAATAAGGTTTTAAATTATTGAAAGTGATAATGTTTAAATCTAAGTCATGTAATGCATCAAAAAAAACAAATTCAACACTTTTTAGACTAAAGCTTGGCGAAAAGTCCACTTTAGTCATATCACCTATAATAATTTGGGCATTTTTAAAGTTATTTTTGAAACGAGAATCAAAAATCTTCTTGCATTTATCATTAATATCAATTGTTAAAAATTTAGCATCTGATTTTAATGCACTCAAAATTGCAAAAGCCGAATGGCCTTTATTAAATCCGAATTCTATTGCATTAGAAGGCTGTATACACTTTATAAGGGAATATACAAACATAGCTTCATCCTTTTGTAATGGACCAAGGGCTAAAGAATTGTTGTAGTGTAAATTGAAAAAAGATAAATCATCTTTCTCTTTTTTAAAGACCTTATGCTTAATTCTAATTAAATTCCAAAGCGAATTAAAATTAGAATTATCATGATTTAAGAATATTACACTTTTGATAAGAAGGATAACTTTCTTTACGATTAATTTTATTTTTTTCATTGTTCAAGATTTAAAAGAAAACTACCTACATTATGGTTCTGATGTAATTCAAAAAAATTAGCACCAAGTTTTTTTCCTAAAATTTCAAATTCAATAACATCTTGATGCAATTCAATAATTTTTTTTCCAGGAAGTGAAAGTGCTATATCTAAAGAGTACCTTCCATTAATTAATTCGGAGATTTGAATCTTAAATTTCATATCGTAATCAACTATAAAGGGATTTTGAAATATCGTTGGTCCAAAAAAACCTAGTTTAATACCATCTGTTGTTTTGAGAAAAATCTCAATTCCATATGAAGTAAGATTCGATAACTCAGGATTCAACTCAACTAAACATTCAAGAAACTTCTGATTTTCTGATAAATTAACCTCGAAAATTCTTATTGAATCAAAACTATTTGGATTTGTAAACTTACTTGTTTTTCTATTTGGATTTGAATATTGTGATAAAACTTCAGTCACGGTTCCAACTTTTATTATATTCCCATTCTCCAGCAATATCCCCTTCCCACACAAACTCTGCACCGCAGCCATATTATGACTCACAAACAACACCGTTCTACCTTCACCCTTACTCACTTCGCCCATTTTGCCTAAACATTTTTTTTGAAATTCGGCGTCGCCTACGGCCAGCACTTCGTCTACGATTAGGATTTCACTTTCTAAGTGGGCTGCGACGGCGAAGGCTAGGCGTACATACATGCCTGACGAATAGCGCTTCACGGGTGTGTCAATATAGCGTTCTACGCCGCTGAAGTCAATGATTTCGTCGAGTTTGCGGTCGATCTCTCTTTTGCGCATGCCTAGGATGGCGCCGTTCAAATAGATATTTTCCCGGCCTGTGAGTTCGGGGTGGAAGCCCGTGCCTACTTCCAATAAAGAAGCTACGCGGCCTTTGATATTGATGCGGCCGGTGGTGGGGGTGGTTACTCTTGAGAGTATTTTCAATAAGGTGCTTTTGCCTGCGCCGTTGCGGCCAATGATGCCTACGGCGTCGCCTTGCTCGATTTCGAAATTGATGTCGCGCAGCGAATAGACGATGTCTGAGCTGCCTTTGTTGGCGCGGTCATTTGTTTCGCCTATTTTGAGGAAGGGGTCTTCTTGTTTGAGAACCTTCGTCTTGAACCAGCGCTCCATATCTTGAGAGATGGTGCCAGTACCGATTTCGCCGAGGCGGTAGATCTTGGAGAGGTCTTCTACTTTGATTGCTGTGTTGCTCATTGCGATTTTCTTATTATTCTTAATACAAAAGACGCCTAGCAAAGATTCTCTTTTTTAAACTACCCAACCTTATGGTTAAAGGAATAATTTTTTTATCCCATAACAACTCTTTATATCTGCAAATTGCATTAGTTCGCGTGGAAGAAAAATAAAAATCTTGGAAAAATATCAACAAATCAGATCTTATCATCTCATTTAAAAATGGTGTCCTTCTATCGCCTGCGTAATGAATTAAAAATGGGTAAGAACCACTTATCACCTTGTCGAATTCCAAATTGTTCACTCTATCTTTAAATCCACTCCAAATCATAAAATCAACTTTCTCTAAAATTAAATCACCAAATACATGCTTACGAGGCAATATTATATTTAATAAAGATTGGTCCACACAAGGCAGCTTTAAGGCGGACGAATTTTTCCAATAAGGGAACCTCGATACATCAATGAAATCAGACAGCTCCTCTGCAGAAAACATACCTGGCGTTATTACAATTTGGCCTGTATTGAATGTGTAATTAATACATTCGAAGTCCGAGTAGATTGTTTTCACTTGATCTAAATCATAATACGTACTTTTAAACCAATCTGTTTCAGGATACGAAGTTAACTCTGGGCTGACAATAAAATCGGCATTATCTATATGTGGGATAATATTATCTAAAACTTTACCGACGAGAATAATATCTGCGTCCAAGAAAAGATACTTTTTGTTTGGTTCTTTGATTTTCGAAAGTAATAGTGCTATCTTGGCAAATCCCCAACCATAATTTCGATAACCCAAATCCATAATTTGCACGTTCAAGCCTTCCTCTAGTTTTTTGGTATTAAACTTTCCAAAGAATTCATCTTTGACCAGATTGATAATAATATCCGGGTAATAAAACCGAATGCTCGCGATACATATTTTCGCCAGAAAGTAATCCCTTTTACAGCATCCGACTACTATTTCTAATTTCGAATTATTCATTTAAATTTAACTATGTCGTGTGATTTCCATTTCCTTATTGCTCATGCTTAGACGGTATCTACGAAGGTTTTTTCGGTTTTGTTAAAGATCAGTACGCCGAGGATCAGAGAAATAACCGTAACGAGCACTGAGTAGCCCAAGGAGTAGAGCGTGTGGGTGCCCGAGCCTAGAAAACCGTAGCGGAAGGCTTCTATGATGCCGGTCATGGGATTGAGGGCTACCAGCCATTGGTATTTGGCGGGGGCGGCGCTCAGGGGGTAAATAACGGTGGTGGCATACATCATGAGTTGTACGCCAAAAGAGATCAGAAAGGCGAGGTCGCGGTATTTGGTGGTCAGTGCGGTAATGATCAAGCCCAGCCCTAAACCCAAGAGCGCCATGAGCAGCACCAAGAATGGGAAAAGCAGCGCCCAAAGCGTGAGCTCGAATTTGGCGCCAACGGCTACGTAGTAGAGCATCATGCCTACAAAAAGCAGCATTTGCACGCCAAAGCGCACCAGGTTGCTTACTACAATAGATAGCGGCATAATGAGGCGTGGAAAGTAGACCTTCCCGAAAATATTGGCGTTGTCTCTGAACACCGTACTGGTTTTGGTGAGGCAGTCGGCAAAGTAGTTCCAGGCCGTGATGCCGGCAAGGTAGAAGAGCGGCTGCGGGAGGCCGTCAGTACTGAGCCCCGCGAGGTTGCCAAACACAAACGTAAAAATGATGGTGGTGAAGAGCGGCTGTATGAAAAACCACAGCGGGCCTAGAATGGTTTGCTTGTAAAAAGAGACGAAGTCGCGCTTGACCAACAACCAGAGAAGGTCGCGGTAGCGCCAGACGTCTTTTAAGTTGAGCTCGAACAAAGAACTTTGGGGTTCTATGACGAGGTCCCAATCTGGTGAATGGTGGTTCATTTGTTCGTTGATGGTTTTCAATGTGCTAATTTGCTAATTTGCTAATGTGCTAATGTGCTAATGTGCTAATGCGTGTCCCGATACTTCGGGATGCTAATTTGCTAATGTGCTAATGCGTGTCCCGATACTTCGGGATGCTAGTGTGCTAATTTGCCAATGTGCTAATGCGTGTCCCGACCCTTCGGGATGCTAATGTGCTAATTTGCTAATTTGCTAATGTGCTAATGTGCTAATGCGTGTCCCGACCCTTCGGGATGCTAATTTGCTAATGTGCTAATGTGTCCCGACCCTTCGTCCCGATACTTCGGGATGCTAATATGCTAATGGGTTGCTGTTGGCTCCTCGCTGCGCTCGGATAGGTAATGACTGAACTGATGAAGCGAAGGAAATATTTATTTGTTTTTTTCGTTTTCTGTTTATGACTGATTCTAAGAACCCT
>JAHEHJ010000022.1:28258-32765 GCA_024644655.1 Flavobacterium sp. | reverse complement strand
CTTTGTAGAGGCGGTTCAAAAAATTTACCAATCCAAAGGAAGATTGGTGGTTACTGGGATAGGAAAAAGTGCCATTATTGCACAAAAAATGGTAGCAAGCTTCAATTCGACAGGTACACCTGCACTTTTTCTGCATGCAGCCGAAGCCATTCATGGTGATCTAGGAATGATGCAAAAAGAGGATATTGTCATCTGTATTTCCAAAAGCGGAAATAGTCCTGAAATTAAAGTATTGGTTCCTTTATTGAAACGTTTTGACAACCTTTTAATTGCCATAACAGGAAACATGAGTTCTTTTTTAGCGCAAGGAGCTGATATTGTACTTAACACAACTGTAGATAGCGAATCTTGCCCTAATAATTTGGCACCAACGAATAGTACCACTGCACAATTGGTCATGGGAGACGCTTTAGCGGTTTGCTTAATGGAAGTGCGCGATTTTAAAGCCGAAGATTTTGCAATCTACCATCCTGGAGGAGCTTTAGGAAAAAAACTACTACTCCGTGTCAAAGACATGTTAGAAAATTCTCTAAAACCAATGGTTGATCCCGATGCACCTATCAAAAAAGTGATTTTTGAAATATCAGAAAAACGACTAGGTGTTACCGCTGTAGTAGAAAACAACAAAGTAATCGGAATCATAACTGATGGAGATATCCGTCGCATGTTAAACGATAGAGATTCTTTTGCTGATTTAACAGCCAAAGATATTATGACAAAAAATCCAAAAACAACCAATTCTGAAGCCATGGTGATTGACGCTTTCCATGTGATGGAAAATTTCAAAATTACCCAACTCATTGTAGTAGATGACTCAGAATTTAAAGGCGTATTGCACTTACACGATATATTAAAAGAAGGAATTATATAATGGCAAAGAAAGATTTAAACGAAATGTCGTTTTTAGACCATCTAGAAGAACTACGATGGTTATTGGTAAGAAGTACAATTGCTATTTTGATTTTAGCAACAGCTACTTTCTTTGTAAGCGATTATATTTTTGATGTTATAATATTTGGCCCTACAAGTCCTGATTTCATTACCTACCGCTTTTTCTGTGATTTATCACACCAATTGGGATTTGCCGATAGTATTTGTGTAACCGAAATGCCTTTTATTATTCAAAACACCGATATGGAAGGACAGGTAAACATCTTAGTATGGACCTGTATTCTATCTGGCTTCATTCTTGGATTCCCCTATATTTTATGGGAATTATGGAAATTCATTAGCCCTGCCTTGTACGAAAAAGAAAGAAAACACGCCAGACTATTCCTATTCGTGTCTTCCATGCTTTTCTTTTTAGGAGTGCTTTTTGGCTACTTTGTAGTCATCCCAATGTCAGTCAACTTTTTTGCCACTTTCAAAATAAGCGACGTAGTCAAAAACCAGTTTAGCATTGATTCCTATATCGGTATGGTAAAAACCAGTGTAGTAGCCAGTGGATTGTTTTTTGAACTGCCAATCATCATTTATTTCCTAACTAAACTAGGTTTGGTAACCCCAACTTTCTTGAGAAAATATTGGAAATACGCTGTAATTATTATTTTAATTGTAGCCGCTATTGTAACACCTCCAGACGTAGTAAGTCAAACCATCGTGGCGATCCCAATGTTGATTATCTACGAACTAAGTATTTGGATTTCTAAAGTTGTAACTCGAAATAAAAACAAAGAAAATGGATGATATCGTTCAAGAATTTAACGACTACCGTTCTAAAATGAACAAAAAGTTATTGGCAGATAACAATAAAATTGTCAAACGCATTTTTAATTTGGATACCAATGCCTACGCTGAAGGTGCTTTGGATGTTAAAACCAAAGAACTGTTAGGACTTGTAGCCTCTGCTGTTTTGCGTTGCGACGACTGTGTGAAGTACCATTTAGAAACTAGCTACAAAGAAGGTGTGACCAAAGAAGAAATGATGGAAGCTATGGGAATTGCTACCTTAGTTGGTGGAACTATTGTAGTTCCTCATTTGCGTAGAGCCTATGAATTTTGGGAAGCTTTAGAAAATAATTAATAATGTAACAATACGTCAATGTAGCAACGATCCAATTGTTACATTTAGTAATTGATTCATTTACACATTACACTATGATATTAAGAGCAGACAATCTAATCAAAACCTACAAAGGCCGCAGTGTCGTAAAAGGGATTTCGGTAGAAGTAAACCAAGGAGAAATCGTAGGTCTTTTAGGCCCTAACGGAGCGGGTAAAACTACTTCTTTTTACATGATTGTTGGTCTAGTAAAACCCAACTCAGGCAGTATTCACTTGGACAATTTGGACATTACTGATTATCCAATGTACAAAAGAGCACAAGCAGGAATTGGCTACCTAGCTCAAGAAGCTTCTGTTTTTAGAAAATTAAGTATTGAAGACAATATATTAAGTGTACTGCAATTGACCAACTTATCGAAGGCAGAACAAGAAGCCAAGATGGAAAGTTTAATTGCCGAATTCAGTTTGGAGCACATCCGAACCAATCGAGGCGATTTGCTATCAGGTGGAGAAAGACGCCGTACCGAAATTGCACGTTGTTTAGCTACTGACCCCAAGTTCATCTTATTAGACGAGCCTTTTGCAGGTGTGGACCCCGTAGCGGTGGAAGACATTCAGCGTATTGTAGCGCAATTGAAAAATAAAAATATCGGTATCTTAATTACCGACCATAATGTACAAGAAACACTAGCCATTACTGACAAGACCTACTTGATGTTTGAAGGCGGAATCCTAAAAGCTGGAGTTCCTGAAGAATTAGTAGAAGACGAAATGGTACGTCGCGTATATTTGGGACAGAACTTCGAATTAAGAAAGAAAAAATTAGAATTCTAATACCTCCAAAAGAATGGAAAAACCAAGCAAAGAAACCCTAGAAAAATGGAATCAAGATCCTAATAATTGGAAATGGGGTTGTTTTTATTATAACAAAGAAGACCAACGATTACTTCCTCCTAAAAGAATACCTTGGATGGGATGGACAGTAAACTTTGCCAATCCAAAATCGATTATCCTATTTGTTGCTACGCTTTTTTTCTGCGCACTAATCGTTCTATTAACTAAATTAACATTGACAACTTATCATCATTAAGCTAATCGATTCATTTTTGTAAGTGCATTATTCGCTACCGAAAGCAGTACATAGAACACAATCACTAAAGGAATTCCAGCATACTGAAAAAACGCCAACAGCAAGAGTGAAGCTACTAAAAAACCTATTTGTAGCGCATTCTTCTGCATACTAAACTTCTTGATTTTTAAAGAAAATAAAGGGATTTCAGCATTAAGTAGGTACACACTCAACAAAGTAATCACTACTAATACCCACGGATTAGTTAGTAATTCTAACATTAAAAAAGAGTCTGAATATTTCACTACCAAAGGTAAACTCAAAATAAATAAAGCATTAGCTGGTGTAGGCAGGCCAATAAAAGAATCCGTTTGACGGGTATCAATATTAAAATTAGCTAAACGATAACACGATCCTAAAGCGATCAAAAATCCCAGAAACGGAAACGGTTCAATGGTCCAGCCAAACTTTGGATAACCACTTGAACTACCTAGCAACTGGAACATTACAATCCCAGGCACAACACCACTAGTCACCATATCGGCTAAGGAATCCAATTGCAATCCTAACGGACTGGAAACTTGAAACAGACGTGCGAAAAAACCATCAAAAAAATCCAAGAAAATCCCCAAGCTTACAAAATAAAAAGCCATTTCGAAATCGTTGTTCAACGCAAATACCATAGCAATACAGCCACAGAAAAGATTGAGCAAAGTAATCACATTAGGGACGTGTTTTTTAATAGTCATCATAATATAAAGTATACAGATCGTTGAGAGCAAATTTAATATAATAAATTCAAGCACGATAGATTTAGACGCCATTTTTCATTCAGTGCCCTACTTTACTATTATTTACAACTCAGAAATAGATTCACTTTATAAAAAAGATTATTTTTGGCAACAATACAAACATTGCTCATTAATCTACTATGATGAAGAATCCTGTGCTAAAAAAATTAGTCTTTTTTGCCCTTTTTTGTTGGAGTATCCAAATCGGTTTTGCTCAACACATACAACTTTCCAAAGAAGCCAAGGCAAGTGTACTTACTTGCGGAACAGGAAATGAAGTCTATGCTCTTTTTGGTCACACCGCCATCCGAATAACAGATACTATTACTGGAATTGACGTAGTGTATAATTATGGCGCATTCGACTTTAGCACTTCTAATTTTGCCTTAAAATTCGTTAAAGGCAACTTGCAGTATTTTGCTGTAGCCAATTCATATGCTGATTTCATTGCGAATTACACCTACGAAAAGCGCTCTGTTTACGAACAAGAACTCAATATTTCGGCACCACAAAAACAACAATTATTTGACAATCTAAACCAATCCCTACAATTAGAGAACCGAGAATACACCTATAAATTCATTGACCAAAACTGTACTTCTATGGCGGTGGACGTAATCAACCGTTCCTTAAATCAAAAAGT
>JAHEHJ010000022.1:0-28158 GCA_024644655.1 Flavobacterium sp. | reverse complement strand
TAATTATAGATCTCAGGGTACTTGGATTTCACTTTATCAAAATAATCCATCCCTTTCACATTAGAACACATCGGAGTCATCAAGGCAATTAATTGAATATGATTCGCTTTACAAATAGCCTTGATTTCCTTGTAGTATTTATTGTCTAACGGATTCAAAGCACGAATATCATTCTTCATATTTCCTTTCTTCTTACCACTCAAAGGGTGATACCCCAAATTTTCCAAATAATTAGTAGGAACACCACGCCAACTTCGGTTCATTTCACGGAAGCCAATTTTAGCATCAAAAGCCACATAGCGATAAAACGGAATATAATACAACTTCCAGAAGTCAGCCTCTTGAGCAAAATGATCTTTGATAATTTTAGAATCATGAAGATACGGTAAGAATTGAGCAGAGATTCCGGCATCACGTGTTTCATTGGCCAAATTCATATCCGTTTCCAATAGCAATTTTTTAATCACAAAATGACGTTCTACCATCAATTTCAACAACAAAGAGGCCTCAAACAAATGCGAAGCACTCATGCCGTAGTTGAACGTCTTAATCCCTTTTTCTTCAAACAGAGGCGCTACAAAATGATTATTGGCCCTGGATGAACCTAAAAAAACGACATCATAGTGTTGCGGACGAGCGTGATACACATACTCAATTTTTCCCCTGGTGGAAGATTGCTGAAAAATTGTGGTATACACCCAATCCAAAACCACTGCTAATAGCAGAACAGTTACTAGTACGAAGACAATTAAACGTATAAATTTTTGCATTAAAACTGAAAATAAATAAATTCTTTATAGTCCGAAAAAGTGCCCAAAGCCAAAATGGCAGCCAAACACAATACTAATTTCAAACCACTATACTTCCCTGAAATAGGTTCTACTTTGGTGCGAGAATTCCATTCTACTACTACAAAAGCACCAATTAAAAACAACAATTCATAATTGTACCGTTCATTTTTCAAAAACTGTGAAACAAAATGCTGTTCTGTAAAAATTCGTTGAATATAGTGCAATGCCTGTACAATCGAATTGGCCCTAAAGAAAATCCAAGCCAAACAACTCAACAAGAACGTAGTTAGAATACTTGCTAAAACACGCACCGAATGCCAATCACGAGTCAACACCACCGTTTCCATATTGGTACGATTCTTTTTCAAAACTAATAAAGGTAAAAAGTAAACCGCATTGATGAATCCCCAAGCAATAAAAGTCCAATTGGCTCCATGCCAAAAGCCACTCACCAAGAAAATAATAAAGGTATTACGGACTTTCATTCCCATACCGCCACTACTTCCTCCTAAAGGTATGTACAAATAATCTCGGAACCAAGACGAAAGTGAAATGTGCCAACGGCGCCAAAACTCGGCAATATCTCTCGAAAAATAAGGATAATTAAAATTGCGCAATAAATCAATCCCAAATAGCTTCGACATCCCTAACGCCATATCGGAATAACCCGAAAAATCACCATAAATTTGAAAAGCAAAATAGACCGCTCCCAAAAGTAAGGAAAGTGAATTCATATTGGGATAATAGTCAAAAATAGCATTCGCATAGGTCGCACAAGTATCAGCAATAACCACTTTTTTAAGTAGTCCCCAAAGAAATTGATATACACCTTCTTTAGCTTTCTCAAAATCAAAATGTCGTTTAATTTTTACCTGAGGCAATAAATGGGTAGCTCGCTCAATAGGCCCTGCAACCAACAACGGAAAGTAACTCACAAAAAGAGAGTAATCCACAAAATTGGTCTCGGCCTTGATACGCTTTAAATAAATATCAATCACATACGACAAACCGTGAAAAGTATAAAAAGAGATCCCAACAGGCAGCACCACATTCAATAACAACGGACTAGTAGATAACCCTATAGCATTCAATGCTTCGGATAGCGAACTAGCAAAAAAATTATAGTACTTAAAAACACCTAGAAAACCTAGATTAACGGTGATACTCAACCAAAACCAAAACTTCCTTCCTCTTTCGGTACTCCCTTTTTCAATTCGAAGTCCGGTATAATAATCCAAGAAAGTAGAAAAGACCAACAAAAACAAAAATCGCCAATCCCAACACGAATAAAAATAATAACTCGCCACAATGAGCACTGCATTCTGACTGCTTTTGGTCTTATTAAAAACAAACCAATACAGTAGAAATACTATGGGTAAAAAAATCGCAAAAGATAACGAGTTAAAAAACATAAACGAAGATATCGAATTTTAAAAGTCCAAAATTAAGATTTATTCCTATTAGAAACTAATAATTTACAATGTACGAAGTTCGATGTACGATTTACCAATGTAGCAATGGAACAATTTTTAAATCTAACTGTTTGATTTTCATTATTTTTTAATAACCAAATACACTTACTTACCTACCCTCCCGTAGAGCAAAGCTACTTTCTTATAAAACCTTATATGACTTATATGGTTTAAAATTTACGAGGTACGATTCACGAATCACGATTCAAAAAAAAATCCCCAGAGCAAAACACTCTAGGGATCTGTATCAAATCGTAAACAAATTACACTTTACTTATCCAAAACGGCAAAAGTAGAATTCAAACTCTTAAACTCTGGTACAATTTTCTTCATCTGAGCCACTATAGCATCGTTATCAAAAACATCCGAACCTGTAATCAATTCAATAATATCTTGATGTAGTTCCTCGAATTCTTCTTCTATTTCTTGAGCAATCATGATTTTGCTATGATAGGTTGGAATTGTTTTAGCGGTATCATTCAATAACTCTTCATATAATTTCTCTCCTGGACGAAGACCAACCACATCTATTTTAATATCTACATCAGGAGTAAAACCGGCTAATTTAATCATCTTACGAGCCAAATCATAAATCTTAACAGGCTTACCCATATCAAAAATATAGATTTCACCTCCATTACCCATAGCTCCAGCTTCTAATACCAATTGACAAGCTTCTGGAATCGTCATAAAATAACGAATAATATCTTTATGCGTAATCGTTACAGGCCCACCTTCAGCAATTTGTTTGGTAAACAAAGGCACTACTGAACCGTTTGAACCCAATACATTCCCGAAACGAGTCGTAATAAATTTAGTAACCACTCCGCTATCTTCTTTTTTATGTTTCCATTGTAACGACTGCACATACTTCTCTGCAATACGTTTACTTGCCCCCATAACATTGGAAGGGTTAACTGCCTTATCGGTAGAAACCATCACAAACTTGGCTGCACCATATTTACAAGACAAATCAGCTACATTTTTGGTTCCTTTTACATTGGTTACAATCGCTTGTGCTGGATTTTCTTCCATCAAAGGCACGTGTTTATAAGCCGCAGCATGGTATACCACTTGTGGATTATAGGTCGAAAAAACAACTTCCATTGCTTTTTTACTTCGCACATCCGCAATAACACTGTAAATAATCGTGTTCGTTTTTAACGCCTGTGTTTCTAAAGTCAATTGATGTAAAGGAGTCTCTGCTTGATCCAACATCAAAATTGCTTTGGGTTTAAAAGTCAACACTTGACGTACAATTTCACTACCTATAGAACCTGCAGCACCCGTAATTAATACCGTTTTATCTTTTAATTGTTTCGTGATGGATTTATCATCTAATACGATCGGTTTGCGTTCCAATAAATCTTCAATCTGGATATTTTTGATTTTCTGAGAAATCTCTTTTTGATTTTCCCAATTGGTAATCAATGGGACCGTGAATACCTTATAATTAAATTCCAAACACTGATCTACAATATGAATTTGCTCCTCTTTGGTCAAACTCTTATCCGCAATAATAATTCCTTCAGCATTTAACGAGCGCATTAAAGCGGGTAACTTTTTCTTTTGTGCCAAAATAGGCAAATCCAGCATACGTTTAGAAACATTTTGGTTGTGATGATCCACAAAGCCAATCACCTTAAAACGAGCGGGGATTTCAAAATTCAAAGCATTAGCCACTGATATCGCATTCGCATCGGTGCCGTAGATAATAGTACGAACTAATTTGTGTCTAGAATTATCTGAAAAATACACTTCAAACGTACGCTTAACAATAACGCGGTATAAAAATAGTCCGCAAAAAGTAAAAACTGTATTGATAAACAAAGCCGTATTTAAAAACGCTTTCTCTTGAAAGTTATACTCATAAATAAGGTTGAAAAGCAGAAAAAACACTAAAACAGAAACCTGTGAAAACAACAACTTAACCGCATCAATATAAGACGAATGACGAATAATTCCTGAATAGGTTCTAAACAACCAAAACGAAAAGACATTCATGATTAAAAAGAATACTATAAATTCTTGCCAATGAGGGGTAATCATAAAATCTAATCCTGTCCCTCTAAATAGCAAAAAGCTAAACAGACAAGCCGATACAAGCACCCCAAAATCAATAGTAAGAATAATCCATCGAGGCAAATAATTCAAACTACTGATATTGAACCTTAGATTTTCTCTTGAAAAAAACGAATTCGAATTAGTTTCTTTTGCAGACATATTGGTATTCAAATAACTAGATGATTACTATTATTTATAAACTTTTGCTGTGGTTTCATCTCAAAAGTAAACATTTTAAATGATATTAATTGCACTTTTAGATTGATATTTTTTCAACTAAGTCTTACAATTTATGTTTTAACAATCCCAAAAGATACTCCCCATAACCGGACTTACGTAGTGGTTCAGCTAATGTTTTCAATTGATCCTTCGAGATAAAACCTTGACGCCAAGCAATTTCCTCAATACAACCCACTTTCAATCCTTGACGCTCTTCCAAGACTTGAACAAATTGTCCCGCTTGCATCAAACTAGCAAACGTTCCCGTGTCCAACCAAGCAGTACCCCGACTTAAGATACCTACTTTCAACTTCCCTTGCTTCAAGTATTCCTTATTCACATCGGTAATCTCATATTCGCCTCGTGCAGAAGGCTGAATGTTCTTAGCTATTTCTACTACCGAATTGTCATAGAAATACAAACCTGGTACCGCATAATTAGATTTAGGCACTAGTGGTTTTTCTTCTATAGAAAGAGCTTTATTATTTTCGTCAAATTCTACTACACCATAACGCTCTGGGTCCGAAACATGATACGCAAACACCACTCCACCTTCAGGCGTTGTATTGGAACGCAACAATTCTTGCATATTGGCCCCAAAGAAAATATTGTCCCCTAACACTAAGGCTACCGAATCATTTCCTATAAAATCAGCACCAATTACAAAGGCTTGCGCCAATCCATTAGGCACCGCTTGTTCAGCATAACTAAATTGACATCCAATCTCCGACCCATCACCTAATAATTTCTGAAAATGAGGCAAATCATGAAGGGTTGAAATTATCAAAATTTCGTTAATCCCTGCCATCATCAGAGTTGATAACGGATAGTAAATCATCGGCTTATCATAAACTGGCATCATTTGCTTACTCATCGCCAACGTCAATGGATGCAATCGGGTACCAGACCCCCCGGCTAATATAATTCCTTTCATATTTTTTATTTTTTCGTGATTCGTAAATCGAAATTCGAAGTTCGTGATTCGAATTAGCATTCACTGTTTACAATTCATGATTCACGCTTACTTATATATCGAATCAAACCAAAAAGCATTTGTTTAATTTTCTCGATTTGGTCTAAATAATTATCCACTGAAATCACAAACTGCAAACGCTGTGATAATAGTATTTGAGTTTCTAATTCTGATAAAGAGCCCATGGCAATATACATAAATTGTACAAATTCTTTATTTCCTTTTCTTCCGGCTCCTTCAGCGATATTACTAGGAATTGAGACGACAGCACGTTTCATTTGACTTACTAAGCTATATTTTTCATCTGAAGGAAAATCTTTTGTCAATGCATAAATCTGCTCTGCTAAAAACATCGACTGTTTCCAAACATCTAAATCTTTATGATCTTTCATATTAATTGGGGGCTTTATATTATACTATTTAATTAACGAACCACGGTTCACGATTCAAAGTTCACAAATTACGATTCACGGTTTACGAATCACGATTCGCATATTGCTTCTCATAATACGTCGCATACGCTCCCGAAGTCACATTATCCAACCATTTTTGATTCTCTAAATACCAATTCACCGTGCGTTCCAATCCTTCTTCAAAAGTAACGGATGGCTTCCAACCTAACTCTTTGTTGATTTTAGTCGCATCAATAGCATAACGCAAATCATGTCCTGGACGGTCCTTCACATAGGTAATCAATTGGGCTGAAGTCCCTGCTGGACGTCCTAATTTCTTGTCCATGATTTGGCACAATAATGTAACTAAATCAATATTTTGCCATTCATTAAACCCGCCAATATTGTAAGTGTCGTGATTCACCCCTTGGTGAAAAACCAAATCAATCGCCACGGCATGATCTTCTACAAACAACCAATCGCGCGTATATTTTCCATCACCATATACCGGCAACGGTTTATTCTGAATAATATTATGAATAAAAAGTGGAATCAATTTCTCTGGAAAATGAAAGGGGCCATAATTATTAGAGCAATTGGTCAACACATACGGCAAGCCATAGGTTTCACCATAAGCTCTCACAAAATGATCCGAACTCGCTTTCGAAGCGGAGTAAGGTGAATTAGGGTCATAAGCCGTCGTTTCAGTAAACAAGCCTTCAGCACCCAAACTACCATACACCTCATCGGTACTGATATGATAAAAACGCTTACCTTCTTCTTTCCCTGCCCAAATCGTTTTAGCCGCATTCAACAAATTCATAGTCCCAATCACATTTGTTTTCACAAAAGCCAAAGGGTCGGTAATCGAACGATCTACATGCGACTCTGCTGCTAGGTGCAACACCCCATCAAACTGATGTGCTGCAAACAAAGCATCAATAAAAGGAGCATCCACAATATCGCCTTTCACAAAAGTATAATTAGGTGCCTTTTCAATATCAGCAATATTTTCTAGATTCCCTGCATAGGTCAATGCATCCAAATTAAAAATCTGATAATTCGGATACTGATTCACAAAACGTCTCACCACATGAGACCCAATAAATCCGGCACCACCGGTGATCAATATTTTTTTCATTTTACTTTATTTTTTCGTGATTCGTAAATCGTGATTCGATCCACGGTTCACGATTCACGATTCACGTTCTTCATACATTTCTCCAAACTCTCCCGATACTCCGGAACCACTACCCCAAACGTATTTTTTATTTTGGTTTTGTCCAATAAAGAATACTGTGGGCGACGCGCTGGTGTAGGATAATCAGCACTTGGTATACCCGAAATGGCACAATCAAATTCGCCTATTTCTTGAATAGCTAAAGCAAATTCGTACCAACTGATTTCGCCTTCATTCGAAAAATGATAAATACCCGATTGCCAATTCGAATGCGTCACAATCGTCATGATAGCTTGTGCCAAATCAGCCGCATAAGTAGGGCTGCCAATTTGGTCATTCACCACATTCAGACTATCGCGTTCTTGTATCAATCGACTCATGGTTTTAACAAAATTATTCCCAAAGGTAGAATACACCCAGGAAGTCCGAAGAACAATCGCCTCCGGATTTTCTCGCATACAGGCTTGTTCTCCAGCCAATTTGGTTTGGCCATACACATTAATTGGAGCTGTCGAAGATTCCTCGATCAAGGCCACACTCGAATTCCCATCAAATACATAATCCGTTGAAATATGAACCAATTGACGTCCATTGGACTGCGTCCATTGTGCCAAAATAGCTACTGCATGATGGTTCAATACATCGGCTAATCCCGTTTCAATTTCTGCTTTATCCACTGCAGTATAGGCCGCACAATTAACAATAATTTGAGGTTGAAACTCGTCCAAGGTATCGGGAATAGATTCCAAATCACTCAAATCCAAAACCGAACGATCCGCAAACACCCATTTCAACTCCGGATAGTGTGTCGACAATACTTTCAATTCGGAACCTAATTGTCCGTTAGCGCCTGTTACTAGTATTTTTTTCATAATTTCTGCGTAACTCGTAATTCGGTTTTCGATAATTAAATTATAGTTCACAATTTACGAATTTCGATTCACGAATTTCGGATCACGAATCACGCTTTACGATTCATAATTTAAAACTCGCTATTACACCCGTCAATCCTAGGCAACACCAAATCCTTATCCGACACAATAGCATCCTTCAAGTCCATCCCCCAGTCAATATTTAAGCTAGGGTCATCAAAACGAATACCACCCTCACTGGCTTTATTATAAAACTGATCACATTTGTACAACACCACAGCGGTCTCACTGATGACCGAAAAACCATGCGCAAAACCGTGCGGAATCAACAATTGTTTCTTATTCTCTGCCGATAACCGAATGGCAAAATGCTGTCCATAGGTAGGCGACTGTTTTCTAATATCTAAGGCTACATCGATGATTTCACCTTGCAGCACCCGCACTAACTTAGTCTGTGCATACGGCGAATTTTGATAATGCAAACCTCTCAAGGTACCGCGTTTGGAAAACGATTGGTTGTCCTGCACGAAATTAATTGTAATTCCTTCTGAAGCTAAGGTATTTTGATTATAAGCCTCAAAAAAATACCCACGTGCATCTTCAAATACGGTGGGATTGATAATGAGTAAATCTTGAATCGGTGTTGTTTCTATTGTCATTATATTCTGTTGTCTGTCATTGCCAACGCAGTGAAGTAATATCTAATCATCGTAATTCGTGATTCGAATCACGCATCACGCATCACGAATTACGATTTATCATTCTATCCCCAGACCCCTTACCCAATACCGTAGCGATAATGTAATAAAAATACTGAACCAAGGTCAATTGACTCGTCATTTCCGCATCCGTTTCGGCTAAGAGTTGTGGTGTAGACATATCGATTTTATTGATTTGAGACAAACCCGTAATACCAGGCACTACTTGGTACACCCCACGTTGATCACGCTCTCGTATTAACTCTTCTTGATTGAACAAATTAGGTCTTGGCCCCACTAAACTCATATTGCCTAGTAAGACATTCCACAGTTGTGGCAACTCATCCAGTTTGGATTTGCGCAAAAAAGCACCGTATTTCGTAACCGCACTATAATTAGCCAAGTGTGTCGCTACTGATTTCGTATCCACATGCATCGAACGAAATTTATACAAATGAAACGGTTGCTTGTTTTTCCCTACACGCTCCTGACAAAAAATGGGTGAACCCGTATCAAAAAAACCAATAACCACCAATACTAGAATAATGGGACTTAGTAGTACTAGTCCAACCAAAGAAAAAATAAAATCAAAAAATCGAATCATATCTGTTTTTTTGCCACTAGGGCGCAAAGTTTTTTATTAAACCATTAGAATTATTAAGGTGCAACTATATTTCAATTGGTACTTTAGCTAAAGTAATACATTTACTTTATTGAAAAGACGAAATAGTTTTAACTAATCCCTCCTTAGCCGAAGTAGGAAATTTTTCAATTCCCAAAGCTGCCTTTATTTTATCATTAGAAACCACAAAATTTTCAGTCAATTTATCCAGTCGCTCTGTATTTAAGGGTAAATGAAAAACATCACCTAAACGAGCTATAGCATATATTATTATTTTAGGAATAGAAAGGATTCTTGCTTTTTTATGAGTAGTAGCAGCTATAATTTGAATCAATTCGTTTGTAGATAATGCTTCATCATCCGCTAGATTGTAAACTCCTGAAGGAATTTCTTCTCGTTCTAAAATTTGTTGAATTACATAACAAACATTATCAATACTGCAAAACGAGCGCTGGTTTTCAAAAGCTCCCAGAGGCCAAGGCAAGCTTTTACTTACAAATTGATACAACAAATTCAAATTCCCCTTATTACCCGGTCCATGAATCATAGATGGTCGAATAATAAATACCCTTTTGCCTTCTAGAAGTGTTCTGCTTAAGATATATTGTTCTGCCTGCAACTTTGATTGACCATACGCAGTTTGAGGATTAGTAACTGATTCTTCTGTTACAACATCTTCTGTTTTATCAGTAATCGCTTTTACACTACTAAAAAAAATAAAATCTCGACAATTGCTTGCCAAAAAAACATCAAATAATTCTTGAGTTAATTTGGTGTTTATATCAAAATAATCCTTTGAATTTGAACTGTTTTTTAGATCGTGGGCTTTACCTGCAAGGTGAATTATGGCAGTGGCATTTAGATCAATCTCGGATTTCCAATTGGATTTTCTAATATTTAACTTACCTGATTCACTGATGCTTAACTTAAAAAATTTAAGTAAATTACTTCCAACAAATCCAGATGATCCTGTAATAATAATTGATTTTTTCATACAAAAATCCTACATCGGACGATTCAACAAGCTTGAATATATTCTTATATGCTCATCAACAAAAAGTACTCTAGAATATTTTTCTCTTTCATTTTTACAATTTAAAGATAAAACATCTAAAATTTTTCTGTTAAAAACTAAGTATTCTAACTTGTTTACAAGAAGATTAGTATCCTCATTTTTAGAAACTGATTCAATTAAAAACCCATTAAATCCATTAATTATTAAGTCCGAATTACCTCTTTCATTAAGAGAAACTACAGGAACTCCCATTGCTAAAGATTCCATTATACAAACTGGCAATCCTTCTTTTTTACTAGGAAATAAAAAAACATCCGTAATTGCTAAATATTTTTCAACCGTACAAGTATAACCAACATTAATAATTGATTTATTATTTTCTAATTCAAATAAATCTTTATCATTTAACCCCGTTTTATGTATTGGATCTCTACCTCCTATAAGTAATAATGTAATTTGATTTGGATACTTTCCATCAAGAAGTTTAAATACATTATAAACTAAATCAAAACCTTTAAACTCAACGAAACGCCCTGTATAAGTAATAACAAACTTGTTCTGAATTCCTAAATCCCGTTTTAATCTGAAATCTTCATCTTTTAAAAAATTGGATCTATTAAACTTATCTAAATCACAACCTACCCCAAAAGAATTATACTTTTTAGTTTTATTACTAAAAAAAAAATTTACTAAAGTAAAATCTTTTTTATTCATTAAATAAATCTCATCTAATCTTAAAAAACAAAAGAACTCAACTATCAAAAAAATCAAACGCCGAAACCCACTACTTGCATTTAAACCCAATCCATGAAAGGTACCTAAATAAGGTATTCCTTTTACTTTTAGTAAAATTGAAGGTAAGATTCCTGTAGTAAAATGGGCATGGACTACATCTGGTTTTACAAATTTGATCAACTTTCTAATCTCTAAAGCAGCTATAATTTGTTTTTTTAAAGACATAGATCTTGGTATGTCTATTTTATGAAATAGTATATCAAATTTATTATAAATAAATTTATCTTTAATATTAATAACATTATCGTGAGAACACACAATATGAACCTGATGTTTTTTACTTACTTCTGTCGCTAATTCCGCTAAAAAATTATTAAAACTACCGTAATCTGTTATAATAATTATTATTTTCATTTATATTCCGACTTTAAATAACCACAATATTTATCACCCCAAACTTGGTATGAATAACTAGAAAGTATTTTGCTTCTTCCTGATTTCCCAAAATTTTCTCTTAGAGAAGGGTCAATTATTAGTTTTTCAAGATATTTGTACCATTCTTTTTCGTTGTGAGCTATATATCCATTAACACCATTTTCTATTATCTCTTCATTTGCTGGAGCAGGAGATGCAACTACGGGAATTGCACAGGCCATATATTGAATTAATTTAAAACCACATTTGCCTTTTTCCCACAAAGTATTATTAAGAGGCATTATACCGATATCTGATGAAAGTAATTCATTGATTTCGGTTGATTCATTCCATTTTACTAAATCCAAATTAACATCATTAATGGTTATATCTGCACCAATAATTTTTATTTTAATACTATATTTTTTCGATAAATCTTGTAGAACGGGTATAATCAAATTAAGATATTTACCCGTAGAAAGTGAACCAATCCATACAATTGTAGTAATATCTTTTTTGTGTATTTTTTTTGTTTTTGAATAATAATCTAAATCTATAACTGTCGGTAAATATATCAAATTATCACTCTTAATTTCGTCAAAATACCAATGATTTCCAACTGTAACAAATTTCGCTCCTTTAGAAAGTTTGTCAATTTTATTTTTTAAAAATAACTTTTTGAAATTATTTAACTTATAATCTGTTGCTATATAATCATCAAAATCTAAAGCGTAAGACTTGCCTTTTAACAATAGTTTCTCTATTACATATGGGACATTGGGAAATAACTCTTTTTCTATTACTATTAAATCGTAATTAGAAGATTGAAATAAAACAAAATAAACCCTCTTCAATATAGAAAATATTCGTTGAAAATAAACTTTTATCTTTCTATTATCATATAAATTTAAAACATAGCTATTATCGAGTAAAGGCTTTATATGAAACTGAATGCAATTTTCATCGAAATAAGGCTTGTAATTATAGAATCTATATCTTGATGAAGCACCATCACGGTTATATTTAGAAAGAAATAATATTTTCATGAAATTAAGGGATTAACAAAGTAGTGTAACAAATTCAAAAATGAAAATTATTTGTAGAATAATATAGTAAATGGAATTGTTTTTAAAGTCTTTTAATTCAACAGGCGTTTACTGTCGTCAAGTATTTTCTCAAGTTTAATAGCGTTCAATGTAGCTAAAGGCAAAAAAATAGTCCAGAGATAATCAAATTTACTTAGATAGGGGTTTGAAGCGTTAACAAATAAGAAACATATCAAAGCAGTAATTTGAGGTAGTAAATATGATACATAATATTTGTTCTTTCTACAAACTATAATCGATTGATAAATTATCCAAAAAACAGAACTCCCATAAATAAATATTCCTACTATTCCAGTTTGAAACAACAATGCTATATAAGACAATTCATAAGTCCAAGTAGCTTTATCATCTCTGATACTCCCTTTAGCACTAGCTCCTAAACCAGCACCTATTAACCAATTATCCTCCCAACCACTTATTAAAGCATTAAACTGTTCTTTCCTCAAATAATTGGATTCTGCTTCAGGGTTATCAAATTCAAAAGAAGAATTAAACTCAGAAATTAGATTGTCATTATCAATTGCCATATATACTACAACTGTAAAAGCAACAGACAAAAGAACCAAAATAGGAATTATAAATCTTTTAAGTCTCAAACCAATTCCTATAATTTTCAATAAAAATAAAATAATAAAAGGACTTATGGCGCAGACCAACCAAAAAGCTCTTCTCGCAGAAATAAATAGGAGAAATAAAGAAACAATTAAAGTAAACCTTATTAAATTTTTATTTATCCCTAATGTATTAAATTTTTCAGGTATAAAAAGTAAAGTTAAAACAAATATAAAAGTATAAAATACTGTTGCAAGATTCATAGAATTCAACTCAGTTGCACCATCTTTCCAAAAAACACCAAATCCCTGAGAATCTGCGAGATAAATTACATTTATTGGAAACCCGAAAAAATTGTTAATAATAAAAACAATAATTAATCCCGCTGAAGCAAGTCCACCATAAATAATTGTATTTAAAATTGGTACAATATTCGATTTCTTATCCGACAATCCAATAAAATACAAATACAAAACTGGCCAAATAATAAAAACAGTACTTACAGAAATAGCACCTGGAGTAGATCTAACTATCCCATTTAGTGTAAATATAAAAGAAAAAAATATATTTATCAGACCAATAATTAATAAGCTCTTATCATATCTAAATGAAGAAAATTTATTATTTCTTATTATAAGAAACAATAGCAAAAGTAATAATATCCCCCTTGGAACTTGAAAAGAAGCGGGAAGTATGAGCATCAAAAAAAAGAAAATACAAATAAATTTATTCCCTATATTTTTCTTTATAATCATTACTTTATTCAATAATTTTTTTAAAAACCAAGTAAGCTAAATGCGGCCAATATTTTGGATTTAACAAATCAATTACATCACTCCATTTTTTTTCGAAGAAAATAAAATATATTTTTTCACGTGTTTTATTTCTATCCTTTGCCATTGAAATCAGAAATGACTTTGGCAAGTTTGAGAAAATATACTCACTTTCAGTGAAATTTTTTCTAGCATTCAAATACGAATTATTTGACGAATGAATTCTATATTTAACCAAAACATTGCTAATGCAAATTGCATTTGTATGCAACGAGGCTTTCAACAAAATCTCAAAATCTTCGTTTTGCTCCAAATGCTCACTAAATCCACCAGTTAAATCACAAATATTTCTCTTTATAATAACTGTTGAAAAAATTATAAAATTTCCTTTCAACAATCTATTATAAATTGATTTTGAATTATGTGATTTATAACTAAATTTTGAATAAAACTTAGCCTGATTTATTGCACTTTCTGTATCAGATGTCAAAAGAGTCTCAAAACCACAATAGGATATACCAGCATTGCTTTGTTTTGTTAAGCCGTCTATTTGCTTTTGCAATTTTTCAGGAAGCCAAACATCATCACTATCCAAAAATGCGACATACTCTCCATTTGCTTTTTGAATAGCTAGATTTCTAGCTGCGCTTAATGGTTTATTACTTTCTGCATAGTAATAACATATTCTTTTATCATCATAAGATTTCACAATCATTGGACTTTCATCTGTTGATTGATTATCCCAAAATATTAATTCCCAATTTGTATAAGTTTGTTTAAGGACAGAATCAATTGCCTCCTTTAAATATTTTCCCCCATTATAACAGTTCATTATTACAGAAACCAATGGAGCATTTATGTTATTTCCATTCATAGGGTATTGTACTATTATTTAATGGTAAAGTGATTGACTCTACATCGTCATGAGGTTGGTCAATTATATTGGCTAATAAACTCGGATGTTCTGAAATACCTTTAAAACTATACCACAATTTTGGAGGCATACTCAATAAGCAATAATTAGAATCATCATCTAATACTATTTCGTCTATTTCTCCTTTAGTTTTTGAATCCTCTCTATTATCAAACACAACAATTTTTACAACTCCAAAAGGAACACAAAAATTTTGATGCATTTGATTATGCATTTTCCATCCTTTGACCACACCAGTATTAATTTTTGAATAATATGCTTCTCCAAAACCTTTAAACGTTTTGTCAGTTGATTTTAAATAATGATATACAGCACCTCTATCATCCTTAATTTGCTTTAACTTGATTAACTTTAAATCAGAAATTTTAGTACTAAAATCCATTATAACGCCCATTTTACACCTCGCTCTTTGGCTTTTGAGGTATATTGATTAATTTGATTCCTAGTAAATTCAAAGACTGAATTTTTATCAAAATAAAAATTAGTATACCATGACATTGTAAAATCAATAGTTTCTTCGAATTCCATAACAGGATACCACTGTAAATTAATATTAGCTTTATCACAAGATAATTTTAATAAGTTGGCCTCCTTTTTACCATCATCGACATGTTTATTAATCCATCCTGGTGAGTTTTGCCATAATGATTTCATTTCATCTATTAATTCTCCTACATTTTTATTAACCTTTGAATCAGGACCAAAATTATATGCTTGATTTCTATGTTCAGAATTTTCTTCATAAAGTTCCGCTCCAACACATAAATAGCCACTCAAAGGTTCTAAAACATGTTGCCAAGGTCTTGTACTATAAGGGCTACGTATTTCAACTGCATTATTATTTGACCAAGACCTAACAATATCTGGCACAATTCTATCCTTAGCCCAATCTCCACCTCCAATTACATTTCCGGCTCTAGTTGTACAAACATTTGGGAATCCTTGTTTAAAAAACGAATGCATATAGGATTTAACGACAAGTTCAGCAGCTCCTTTTGAACCACTATAAGGATCTTCTCCTCCTAATTTATCATCTTCTCTATAACCATAAACCCATTCAACATTATCATAACATTTATCGCTTGTTATAATTACACCAACTTTGACAGTGTCTTTCATTTGTCTGATAACCTCCATTACATTTAATGTACCAATCATGTTCACATCAAAAGTCTCCCTAGGATTCTCGTATGAGTCTCTCACTAATGGTTGAGCAGCTAAATGAAAAATAAATTCAGGTTTAAATTCTTGACAAACCTTATAAAAATATTCGTAATCTCGAATATCTCCTAAATAATGTTTTATTTTATTTTCTATTTTTAATTCTTCAAAGTGAGCAGGCACAGTAGGTACACTTATTGAATAGCCAGCTACTTCAGCACCTAAATTTAACAACCATGTTGTTAGCCAAGAGCCTTTAAATCCCGTATGACCTGTAACTAAAACTCTTTTATTTTTATATATTTCTTTAAACATAGTTTACCATTTTTTCCAAGGCGCATTTCCACAAGCCCAAATTTCATTTAAATTATCTCTATCTCGAATTGTATCCATACAGTGCCAAAAACCATCGTGTTTATAAGCTACTAATTGATTATCCTTAGCTAAATTTTCTAAAGGCTCTCTTTCTAAAATGGTTGACTCATTTTCCAAATAATCAAAAATTTTATAATCAAAAACAAAATAACCTCCATTAATCCAACCCTCTCCGGTTTGTGGCTTTTCTTTAAATTCTAATATATGACCATCTTCTTCCATTAAAATTGAGCCAAATCGCGCTGATGGTCTTACCGCTGTTAATGTAGCTATTTTACCATGAGCTTTATGAAATGCTACTAGTTTTTCAATATCAATATCTGCTACTCCATCACCATAGGTCAACATAAAAGTATCTCCTGGTTTAAAAAGCTTTTTTAAATTAAATAATCTACCTCCTGTCATACTATCCGCTCCTGTTTCATGTAACCCTACAGTCCAATCCTCTGATAAATCATTCTCAAATTTCACATCTCCAGAACGTAATTTGACAATCATATCACTTTTATGTAATTTATAGTTTAAAAAAAACTCTTTGATTACATCGCCTTTATAACCTAAAGCAACAGCAAAATCACTATAGCCATAATTAGCATAAATTTTCATAATATGCCACAGTACAGGCATACCACCTATTTCGACCATCGGTTTTGGCTTTATAGTCGTTTCTTCACTAAGACGTGTTCCTAAACCGCCTGCTAATAATACTGTCTTCATTTTAGTTTAAATATTTATTTATAATGTCACAAATAGTTTCAACATCTGAAATTTGTAATTCAGGATGTAATGGAAGAGTCATAATTTCATCATATAATTTTTCTGTCACTGGTAAACTATAATCTGTTTTATAAAAAGTTAACAAATGATTCGGTTTATAATGTATTCCGACAGGTATAGAATGATCCTCTAATATCTGTTTCAATTTATTCCGTTCATTACCTAATACTCTAATTGAACAAATATGGGGCACAACATACGATTCTTCTTCTTGTTTTTGAAATACAATTTTAGAATTTGTCACTAACAATTCTTTGTATTTATTTAGTAACTCTATTCTTTTAGGTGCAAACTCTGTATCTCTTCCGATCTCATGTGATATCGATACCCTTGACGTTTTACGTCAAAATCCCAACTTCTCTGCCCTGAATATCTTTTATCAGAATCTTTTTCGATGGACAATAAACGAGCATCTTTTACTATTGATAGAACATTAGTATCATTAGTAACAATAGCTCCTCCTTCTCCAGAAGTTATGTTTTTTATACCATCAAATGAAAAACAAATAATATCGCCAAACGAACCTACTTTTTTTCCTTTATACTCACACCCAAAGGCATGTGCTGCATCCTCGATAACTCTTAAATTATTTTTTTGAGCAAAACTATACAATTGTTCAATATTAGCAGGATTACTAGCATAATGAACCGCCATGATTGCTTTTGTCTTTTTCGTAATTCTTCTTTGAGCATCATCTAAATCAATAGAAAATGAATCTTCATAAACATCACAAGAAACTGGAATAGCTCCAGCAGCACTAATTGCTTGGTAAGAAGACAAAAAAGTTAATGATGAGACTAAAACTTCAAAGCCTTTTTCTACAACAGCTTCAACGGCCAAATGAAGAGCAGATGTACCCGTATTGACACAAACCACATTTTGAGCAGGAACATTTATATAATTAGCTATTTCTGTTTCAAACCTACCCACTTCGGCTCCCATACCTAAATACCCATCCTCTAAAAGTATTCTCGTAACTTCCTGAGCTTCTTTATTACCAATTATTGATTTTGAAAGTCGTATCATATTTAATTTTCTAGCTTTCTTAATTTATTATATAATGTTAATAATTTACTTTTTCTAATTATTTCAGGGTCAATCATTGAAAAAATTAATTTAGAACTTACTACTTTCTCTATAAAAAGAGATTGAACATTCTCAATATTATGGTGTTCATTAAAATATTGTAATGCTTTTTGTGACTGAAATGGATATTCTAAAATAATTTCACTTAATATAGAAAATAAAGAATCATTATTTTTTTTATAATCACTATCAGAAATTAAATGAGCCAAATCAAACCCTTCTGTTTCATATAAGTTTCTAAAACGGTAATCTTTTTTAATTTTTTTAAATGTAAAATCCAACAAGATAGTTGGCTTAGCTAGCTTAGCTCCTTCAAGAGCAGAAGTTCCCATAGCAGTCATAATATCAAAATGAGTACTTATAAAATTATCCAACTCGTGATGTGGTAATGATCCATGAAAAACAACTGAAACCGAGGCTGATTGTTTTATATTTTTCTTGATGTAATCTAAATACGGCCCATCACCTACAATATGATATACAAACTTTTTATTCTCAAATCGAGGAGCTATTTCAGACAACTTATTAATAGTATAAACTAAAATATAGCTTTTAAAATCGCACAGCCTACCTACCCAACCTACATTTATAACATCTTTTAATTGGCCAAACTTAACATCAATAGTTGGTTCAACTGCCGGTACGGGTAAATACTGTTTGTTTTTAATGTCTATGAATAAATATTTAGAGGTAAAATCTAAATTTGTTTTATCCATAAAATAAAGTGAATCTGTACTATTTAACAACCGGACATACTTTTGTAATTTTTTAAAAAGTGAATTATATGCAAAAGACAAAGTTTTATACACAATAAAATTATTCATTGGTAAAGCCCTTAAAAAAGGCAATGGCAATAGCGATGGAATTAAATTTTGAGGATGTAAATTCCAAAAAAATATTTTTTGACTGGATTCTAAATCCAATTCATTAGGCCAGTAATAAGGTATAAAAGTTTGCATTACCAGAACACTCTCCTTTGGTAATTCTATTTTATTATTATTTTTAAAAATAATTAATTTCAGATTTGGTAAATCTAATAAATTTCGCGCCATTGCTCCTTTTTCATAATCAACCACAAAGACATCAATATCTGAATGATACTGTGCTATTGTATTTGCCATTCTATAAAATAACACTGGCACTCCTGAATCTTCAAAATAAGGAAAATAAAAACAGATGGATTTGTTCATTATGTGATTACGATTGATAACAATACTCTGCTAACTCTTTTTCTATTTGAATAATCTCAGGCAAATTTCTATATTTTTTCCAGATACCTACATTTTTTTTTGAATCATTCACATTAAACACTGTACTTTGATTCTTCTTTAAATTATCAAGAGCAATATGTTTATTTATTTTATTTGCAACTTCATCATGGTTCAAAATAAAATCTTCATATCGAATCCTTAAAACGGAAGGATTTTTATCATCAATCACATTATTTTTTAGAATCCGGTATCTTGAGATAAATTGATTAATATCATCAAATCCCACCATTCGTTTTTTTAATTCATCCGCATTTTTATACTCTTCAAAACTAGGAACAAATACATCTTTAGAATTGATCATACTTGCATATATATCTCTTGGATCTCTATCAACAATGATTGAAAAAGAATTTTCAACCATTTCAATACATTTAGTTGGATTATAGGGTTCAAAAGTATTATTCAACACTACATGTGTCTGATTTGGCATACCCACTTCATTAAATAATCTATGAATATAATTTGAAGTATGTTTTAAAAATTGGTTCTTATCTGTGTAATAAATTTCAGTTAAAATTAATTTTTTAAAAAACTTAGCACGTATTTTACCTAAAACCAATTTCAATTTTGAATCACTCAAACTATCATAAGGCCAAAATGATCTTTGCTTAACTGTAATCAATTCTTCTATAAATTCATTTGATATATCAATGAATTTATAATTAAAATATTGATTATACCCATGCCCAGAAGCATTCCAAAGAGTAGTTAGTTTGTACTTATTCTGGACAATTCCAATTCTATATATTAATTTTTTAAACTCTATAATTCTAACCCTAGAACGAATTAAATTCCAACTGTCATAAATTGACAAATATAAATCCAATAGACCTCCTTGAACTCTAAACAATTCAAACTCTACATGACTCGGAAAAGTAAATACGTCTTCATAATCCTTTAAATATTCAGAAATAGCCGTTTTACCTGAATGCCCATAACCCGAAACATCAACTATTTTTTTCATACCTAATTATAAAATGATTTAATATATCTACCTAGATACTCTAATTCTACATTATTATAACCGTAAAAATCGATCTCATTTACAGTTGCAGCTTCATAATCATTCATAGAGTCTCCAATTAAACAAATCTCTTCTTTCTTAAATTTTGAATTTTTCAGATAATCCGCTACTAAAGTATTTTTAGGAGTTGGAGATCCGCAAATAGATTTGAAATTTTTATGAATATCTAATCTTGAACAGAGTATTCTTAGTTCATTTTGATCCGAACCAGATACAATATTCATTTCAATTGAATTAGAATTTGACTTAATAAATTTTACTGTATCATTGATTAAATACTCTTTAGATCCTAATTTTTTTAGCATTATTTCCGAAAACGAATCTGCTAAATCTTGAACTTTTTCTTCTGATATACTCGACTCACATATAACTTCATAGAAATATCTAAATTTCACATACCTAGATAATCCACCATTTAAATTATGAAATTTTATTAACTCTTCTATTTTCGATTCGGGGAAATGTTCTAATACTTTTCTAAATCCACTCTCCCTTACTTTATTTGATTCTACAATCACACCATCAAAATCCCAAAGAATTACTTTATATTGATTTGGTTTTGTTTTCATTTCGTAATCTATTTAAAACTTTTTCAACATCGCTCGGATTATCCACTGCAATTGAATCATCAGAAAGCTCAATCATAAAAACCTCATAACCCATCTCTAGAAATCTAAGAATTTCAATATCTTCCTCGTTTTCTAAAGTTGTTTTTATTTTTTGCTTACTAAAATTTTCTAGTGCTTCTTTAGGGAAAGCATAAACACAAACTTGTCTATTGCCTTTCACAAAATCAGCATTTTTATTTCCTGGTATTGGACTTCTTGACATATAAAGCAATCTACCATCTGGTCTGAATACAACCTTAGGAATTGATATACTACAAAAATCCTCTCTACTTTTTATAGAACAATATCCATTAATAATTTTCCCCTTATTACTTTTTATAGATTCTAATACTTTTAAAATATCATTAGAATTAAATAAAGGTTCATCACCTTGTACGTTAATATAATATTCAGCTTTAACAACTTGTGCAACTTCTGCTACGCGATCCGTTCCTGTTAAACATGAAGTCGATGTCATCAAAGCAGCCATAGAATGACTTAAACAATGATCATAAATTCTAATATCATCAGTCGCTACAATAACGTTCTCTTTTGGCACGACTTCAATACACTTTTCATAGGTACGTAGAATCATACTTTTCCCCATTAAATCAATTAAGGGTTTTCCTGGTAATCGAGAAGATTGATATCTCGCCGGTATAACTATTAAATAATCTTGCATATGAAAAACTATATTAACAAGCCATAAATTGATTTGGCTTTTAATGATTTATATTTACTTGGCGTTAAAGAATAAAACTCAGCTCCTTTAACTATTCCTTCTTGGAACAAACTCTCATTTTCAATAAACAATTCTTGTTCTTTTTCTGCAATTTTATCTCCAGAATAACCATCATATCCACTTACTAATACGCTGCAAGCTCCGAGATTTAATGCCGTCTGTATTGCTAAAGAGGTATGTGAAAAAACATTTAATTCTGTAAAATTCACATCCTCCAATTCGAAAGTTCTACTTTTAACAGAAATAGGAACATAAGTTCCCATTTCTCTTGGATATGGTGGTAATACACAAATTCCTTGAAAATCTTTATAATCATGAAAAACATCTTCAAGCCTATGCCCCTCGTTTCCGACCAAACAAAATATTTGTTTATTCTTTAAGTTTTCAAAGGGTTTTGCATTTTTTGAACTCGCATGAATAATTGTTATCTCTGGTTTTGCTTCTAAATAAACAATTAATGCTTTAATATGAGTCAAAACTGATTCCCCTCCACCAATTATTAATACCTCTTTAGAAGAATTTTCATGTTTAAGTATATCAAATTTTAAATTATCCTTAACACCTTCTTTTTTGTTATGTAAAGCTCTTATTATACTGTTATAAGAATAATATCTTTTACTTACCCACTCCATAACCTCTTTTTGCGGTAATGAATTTGCACCAGAAACCATATATGGTATATTTGTTCCCCATTCATATTCTTTTTGCAACAATTCAAATGCACCTGTTACTTGACTCAAGGGATTAAAGTCAACCTCTAAACCGTTAACTTTATTCAAAACAGTTAATAACAATTCTGTTTTCAAATTACCTGCTCCTCTTCCCATTCCAGTTATTGTAGCATCAATAATTTCGACTCCGTTTTCAATAGCCGTCAATGAATTAACAAGTGCCAATTCTAAGTTATTGTGTCCATGAAATCCCAATGCAACGTTTGTCTTAGATCGAACTATATCAATCGTGTCTTTTACATCTTTAGGAAAAACACCTCCAAAAGAATCAACCATATAAAAATAATCAGCAATTCCATCTACATACTTAATTGACTCTAAAAATTCTGATTCATCCTTCCAAGTAGACATGTACATAACATTGAACCCAACTTCAAAACCAAGCTTTTTTACTTCTTCAGCCAAGACTAGTGCTCTTTTAAAGTTTTTGGGGTCGATTGCAAAACGAATCATTGTGACTACTCCAATGCAAGGTTTCAAAAGCTCTTTTATATCTTCTTTCTTGATGTTTTTTTCATCTAATATAATTACTAACTTTTTGTTAGAGATACTTTTAATTCTTTCAAGAACATAGGGTGGACAATAATAATATTCCCCATAATAATCTGTTCCTGGATTACATCTATATCCTACTTCAAGATAATCAACGGGTAAATCATTAATGGCTTTAAAGTAAATATCTGTTAGTTTTTTATCAAAATTCCAATTTGTATAATATCCTCCATCTCTTAATGTGCAGTCTAGTATTTTCATTATATATATTTTTGTTTCAAAAATTAAACATTCAAAAATTTACGAATTATTTCTTGCTCTTTCTTATTTAACCAACAAAAAACAACACCTAAAACCAAAACAATTGCAACTAAAATTCTAATTAATAAACCATAATAATTGAAAATTGCAGTAAAATTAACTATATAATATAAAGTAATTAAAACAACAAATGGAATCCATATTCTATTCCATTCTAACTCCATTTTATGATATCTAGATGAAATAAGATAAATAAGTGAAGTCGTAATAAAATATGTTAAAAATGTAACATAAGCAGAAGCAATAAAACCAAAATGAGGTATAAGCCAATAGTTCATTAGAATATTAAACACAATTCCAATCAAAGATATTATTATAAAAAAATATATCTTGTTGTTTATATAGATTCCAAAATCAACAATATTTTGAAATCCATAAAACAATAAAGAAAGCATAATTAATGGAAATACCTTTGCAGCACCCGCATATTTATTATTACAAAAAATTAACCTCATCATTTCTTCTCCAAACAAAACCGAAACTGCTACTATAACAAATCCTATTATCGCTAAATAAGAGGCTACTATAATAGTGAATTTATGATTATTAGAGTTTGCATATTGCATCCTTATAGGAGCCCAGATTAAACTAAAAGGCAAAATTAATATTACATTAATAACAACACCAATTCTACATCCCAAAGAATAAATTCCCACATCTGACATAGGTAATAAATCTTTCATTATTAGCCTATCTACATAATCTAAAAAATAAAAAAGTAATCCACTAATACTAAGTTGAAGTCCAAATGATATAATTTTTTTAACATGATTCCATTTTATATTAAAGGTTAAATCACTAAATTTTAGTATAAACAAATAAAAAAAACACAACCCCATACTAAAAAAAGAGCCATATAAAGGAGCTAAGACGCCTAATTGGAAACGTGTTAATAATAAATATGTTATAATAAAATTAATAGCAACTCCTATCAGTGTAATAATCATAAATAATTTTGATCGTTTCTCATAACGAAGCAAAAGAGTCATCGTGTTTAATAAAAATCCAAAAGCAGCACCAGAAAATGCTAAAACAAGATGTAAATGGTAATTATGGGAATTAAAAAGGAATATAGACAATTTTTTTCCAAATAAAACTGAAAATAACACTAATAAAATTGCACCAAAAATTGTAACAAACAAAGCTGTAGAAACAATCTGCCTTCTATAAATAATAGAATCTTCATCATAATAATACCTCCCTAAAGCAGAAGATGCTCCAAAATAAAAAACAGCACTTGCTAAAGCACTTGCGAGTAATATAATACTATACACCCCAAACTCTGCTGGACTATAATAAGTTGTTAAAATAGGTAATAATAAAAACCCTAATATACTTTGTAAAGAAGAAGTAAGACCATAAATTAATCCATGATTGAATAATTCTTTTATTTTTGATTTTATGGACACTTCTCTTTCCATTATTTTAATCTTTTTTACAAAAACTATTAATTACTTTAACTACTTTTTGTACTTCTTCATTTGTCATAACAGGACTAATCGGTAAACTCAATACCTCATTATGTATTTGGTCAGTAATCGGAAAATTAATGTCAATCATATTAGAATAACATTCTTGTTTATACAAGGGAATAGGGTAATGAATTAATGTTTGAATATTATTTTCTTGCAAATAAGCCTGTAATTCATCTCGCATAGAAGTTCGTATTACAAAAAGATGCCAAACGTGCTCATCTTCTAATCCTGTATTGGGTAAAATTATTTTAGGATTTTTTATATTTTCTAAATAATAATTTGCCACTGCCCTTCTATTGGCAATTTCAGCATCTACATAAGATAATTTTACATTCAGGAAAGCTGCCTGAATCTCATCCATTCGGCTATTGAGTCCTTGATATTGGTTAACATATTTTTGTGCTGAACCATAATTTGCCAATGCTCGGATTACAACGGCCAATTTTTCATCTTTAGTTGTAACGGCACCCGAATCCCCTAATGCCCCTAAATTTTTACCTGGATAAAAACTAAAACCCGCAGCGTCTCCTAAATTTCCTGTTCTAATTCCGTTCCATCGAGCACCAATAGCTTGCGCATTATCTTCAATAATTTTCAAATTGAAGTTTTTCGCTAAAGATTCTAATTCGGCACTCCAACAAACGCGACCATAGAGATGAACCACCATAATTGCTTTGGTCTTTGAAGTAATTTTACTTTCAACTAAACTCAAATCTAAATTAAAGGTATCCACACTAGGCTCAACCAAAATAGGAATTAACTTATTATCGGTAATCGCCAACACAGATGCAATGTAAGTATTTGCAGGAACAATTACCTCATCACCTTCCTGCATAAATCCTAACTCTATGTAGGCTTTAAAGATAAGACGCAAAGCATCTAATCCATTAGCAACAGCTACTGCATTTCCTCCTTCTTGAAAAGCTTGTAAGCCCGATTCAAACTTTTTAACTTGTTCACCTTGCAAGTACCACCCGCTATCAATAACGTTAGCTGCAACCTGTTTTAACTCTGATGCATATTGCGCGTTTATTTTTTGTAGATCTAAAAATTTAATCATTCTACTATTTTTATATAATTTTAAATTATACTTCTTTTAATTCCTCGTTTTCAACACACCATGAATTTCCACTATTGTCAACAAAATAGTTTTCTTTCATTTCCATCTTTGTACCATCATCATTTAACCAAGCAATAATCTTTGCAGGATTACCAACTACTAAGGCTCTAGAAGGAACACTTTTTGTAACCAAAGCACCTGCTCCTATCATTGCAAATTCTCCAATTGTAACTCCTCCTAAAATTATTGATCCTGCACCAATCGAAGCATTTTTCTTAATTAAAGTCTTATTAAATGTATCTGGATATTGTTTTGACCTTGGCCTTGCATCATTTGTGAAGGTAACATTTGGCCCTATAAAAACGTAGTCTTCAATTTCTATTCCATCCCATAAATAAACTCCACTTTTAATAGTTGAAAAATCTCCAATTTTAACATCGTTTTCAATAAAAGTATGACAATTAATATTGCAATTTCGACCGATTTTCGCACCTGACAGAATAACTGAATATTGCCATACGAAAGTGTTTTTACCTATATTTTTTGATTGTACATCTGCTAAAAAATGAATCATGATTGAATATATTTTAAATAGTCATCAAAATCTCGTATATAATCCAACTCATTATATTCATGCGATGCTAATACCAAACATATAGAGCCTGAAGAAAAATTAATTTCAGAAGCCCAAATTCCTGGAGGTATATGCAATCCTAAATCAGGACGGTTTAACAAAACCTGTCTTTTTGTTTTACCGTCATCAAGCAGTACTTCAAAACTACCACTTGCTGCCACTAAAAACTGATGACATTCTTTGTGTGCATGTGCGCCACGTGACTCTCCCCCCGGAATATCATACAAATAAAATATTCTTTTTACGGCAAAAGGTAATTCAACATTATTATTAATTGCAGTGATATGTCCATTCCTATCCCCAATTTGGTTTAAATGCAAAAGATTACATTCATAAACAGTTGTATTATTTTTCATTTAAAAGAATTTTAAAATCTCTAATATAATCTTCTGTTGAAAAAACTTCACTCGATACATGTAAAGCAAGTGCGTTGGTGGAAAAATTTTCTATGTGCCTCCAAGTTTTAGGTGGAAGATACAAGCCATAATAACTTCTATTTAAAGAAAATTTTTCCAAACTACCATCTGGATTAGTTACAACTACATCAAAACTACCACTTAAAGCAATAATAACTTCTTCTTGCTTATGATAAGCATGTCCACCTCGTATTTCTCCTCCTGGCACATCATACGTCCAAAACGTACGTTGTATTTCAAATGGAATTTGATTAGGATGTTGTAAAAATGTTAAATTACCTCTCGGGTCTTGAATTTTAGGAAAATCAATTATTTGAGGTTTCATATAAGTTATTATATTATTTCTTTAAAAATTCTTCTCACAACTAACCCCAACATAGTCAAAAATCCTGCTACGACACTGCCTAACAAAACACCTTTCACCTTTCCAAATTTTTCTTTGGGTAAAGGTAAAATTGGTCGGTCAATTACTTGTATTAGTGGGGTTTCTTTACGCAAGGTCACCTTAGCCAGTTCCGTTTGTTTGACCAATTCGGTTAAAATAGCCGTATTGGCTTGCACATCCACTTGTCTTTTGGCCGATGGGGCACGGTTTACATTCAAGGCAGGGTTTAACATAAAGGTATTGTCATTAGCTATAGCTACACCGGTAATGGCACCATTCAGTTCGGCACGTATCGAGTCCGTTTGCTTTTGTAAAATTGCCATATTCATACGCGCTTTCTTGCTTTTAGTAGCTACATAAAAGTCAGACACCTGCTTAGCTAAAGTTTCTGAGAAGGCTTTGGCAAAGGCCTCATTCTCTGATTTCACATCGATACTAATAATCGAGACCTTCTTATCTTTTTGGGCAACCGTCAAACTCGTTTTGGACAAGTCTTCATACATTTCACCCATGATGCTATCGTGTTCTCTTGTAAAGTACTTACGCTTGGTCAAAGGCGGAAATTGGATCGCTTTCAATTTCGGTTTTTCCTGCCATTTATCACGCCACTCTTGAGTACGAATGTACAATTCCGCCAAGGAAATCGTATCCGTTCCTGCTAGTACAGGCTGCATCAAGGTTTGCTCCACCATCGAGCGGGATTTGAACAATTCGGTCAAATTAGCGCCTGAGAAGGCACCGCCACCACTACTTCCTAAATCCAATCCTAAAGAACTCGCCAGTCCTAA